>CAZKEO010000190.1:0-4930 GCA_964551785.1 uncultured Eubacteriales bacterium
TTGTGACCTATTTTGGGCAAATTTCCTGTCATAGACCAAGCCCGCTTTGGACAGGTACTTCTTCCTCCACCGTATAGCGGGAAACATTTAAGAGAATTCCCATCCCTAGCATTTTAAATAACAAAGAGGAGCCACCATAACTAATAAAGGGTAAGGTTACCCCAGTTACCGGCATCGAACCTGTCACCACAGCTAGGTTAATTATCGCTTCTACCACGATCATCGAAGTTAAGCCGGCTGCCAGCAGTTTCCCAAAATCGTCTGGTGCCTTGCGTGATACCTGATAACCTCTAGCTGCCAGTATTCCGTACAGCACTATCACAGTTGCTGCCCCAATAAAACCTAATTCCTCGCCAATTATTGCAAAAATAAAATCATTATGTTCTTCCGGTAGCCACATGTGTTTTTGGAGGCTCTGCCCCAAACCAAGCCCAAAGAGTCCTCCTGAGCCAATCGCATATAAAGACTGCACAATCTGGTAGCCACTTCCCAACGGATCTTTCCAAGGATCCATAAATGTTGCTAAGCGGGCTTTCCGGTAATCTTTCATGGTCATGAACAACGTGCCCGCAAAGAGACCCGCACCCGCTAGCGTGCCCAACTGGGACAACGGTACCCTGGCCACAAAAAACATGGTAAAGGCTGTCAGCGCTAAAACCATAGTAGTGCCTAAGTCAGGCTGTAACATGATCAGGGCGCAAATCACACCCAGCGATACCAAAGCTGGACCTAATCCATCTTTGAGAGATTTAATCTTTTTTTGTTTGTTAGAAAGGATACGGGCTAGCTCTAAAACTGCCAAGGTTTTAATTAATTCCGAAGGCTGAAAGTTTGCTGGCCCTAGGTAAACCCAACTCTTAGCTCCGTTAATAGTTTTGCCAATTACTAAAACTAAAACTAGTGCTGCTAGACCAAAGAGATAACCGTAAGCTGCATATTTTTTTAACTTCCAGTACGGAATTTTTGATACTCTAAACATCACTACTAGGCCCAGCGACACCCAAATTGCCTGACGTTGGAGAAAGTAGTAAGCATTATTATATTGATTATAGGCTGAAACAGAGCTGGCACTAAAAACCATTAGGATTCCAATGGCCAGTAAACAGATGATAGGAAAAAAGAGATAAAAATCGATGTTATGGCGCTTTGGCCTTTTATTCATGAATTTCCATTCCTTTCTGGAGCCTGTTACCCCCTATATTATTCGAGACTGGCGGCAGGAATCCTGCCACCAAGAACAAAAGCAACTTCAATGCGCTTGAATAGAACATAAGGGGGAATCCCACTTAACAACCCCCAGCCCCAGAAACTTATATCGGAAGATATCCACAGACTAAAACGTGATATCTGTTCCTGTACAACTAGTCAAAGCTTGGCTTTCGCCAAGCTTGATTCGTCAATATTTACTAGAGCGTTGGTCTTTGAGACTGTAACGCATACTAACGAATTAGTTGATTACTTTACCAAGTGTTTCTCCCATTCGGACCACCTTGCCGGGATCCAATTTTGAGTCCAGTTGGATTTTCCCTTTGGGAAAAAGTAGAATTACCGTAGAACCAAATTCAAACAAAGCAAGTTCAGCCCCTTTGGCTAAATTCGGCTGGTCGGCTATTTTGCGAGTTTGGGGAGTAAGGGGCTTGCCGGCAAGATTAGTTGCCACTGAGTCATAAACTACGCGGACACTACCAACAATAGTAGCGCCTACTTTTATTAAGGCTATTTCACCAATACTAGTCTTAAGATAGGTGATTAGCCGTTCGTTTTTAGCAAAAAGTCCTTGCACCGCTCTCACACCAAAAGCATTCACGGGAAAAAGGGTGCCTGGCACATATGTACAAGCGGTTACCTGCCCTTCTAAAGGCATATGAATCCGGTGATAATCACTGGGGCTCAGGTAAATAGTCAGGAAATTACCACCCTCATAATTCTTTGCCCTGGCCCTATCCCCTCCAAGTAATTCTGCTACCGTGTAATAAATGCCCTTTGCTTGGAGTAGCATTCCCCGTTCGATCCCGCCGACTACCGCCACCCGGCCATCAACTGGACTAATCAGGAGGTCAGCACCATCGGCCATTGGTCTACTGCCAGGTTTGAGACGACGGATAAAAAATTCCAGTAAATTAGGGTATTCACCGATTTCCTTCTCAGCTTCACTGACATTAATTTTGAAATGCTTGGCATAAGCGGGAATGAGTTTGCGGCTAAAATTACTCCGGGCAAATTTACCAGCCCACCGGGAAATTAAGTGCTTCGGGATTAAATGCATCAAAGTTAATTGGATTCTATCCTTCATAAAGCTCCCCCTCATGTATGTCAGTTAATTTTCGTTCTTAGTAGCTACCCCAGCGGACAAAATAAACTTCATGGTTTCTTCAGTGGTTAGTGCTAGTTCAGCTGGCTGGCCCTCTACCAGCTGCAGCTCACTTTTCGGCACAATAAAAGTCATCCCTGCCCATTGCAGACTTTGGGGTACATAAACTGCCACATGGTCAGGAAAACCTAACTGACTTAAATCAGAGTTTGTCAAAAAACCAAGTACCAGCAGATTGCTACCGGGAACTTTAAGGGCTACGGGTTGTCCAAAGGATTTTTTCTGCCCAAATAGAGCCCCTGCCGCTTCCTTAATGATACTATAAATGCTTTTTACAAAGGGGAGCCGATTAGCTATGTCATCTATGGCCTTCCAAAAGGCTTTGCCAATATACCAAGTAGTAAAGTAGCCGACTAATACAACAATTACCAGGATACTAACCAGACCCAAACCAGGGATGTTAATCCCCCAATAGCTCCGGTAGTATTTTCCTAGCAAGTTATCACCAACTTCAAAGAGCCAGGTGATAATGGTGATAGTCAGTAATAAAGGCACTAAAGATGCAATGCCTGTTAAGAAATATTTTACTAAACGTTTCATAATTTCTACCTCCGGAAATCCAACTTGAAATTATCATAATTAACTGCCACTGTCAACCTAACAACCAACTTTTGCCGATTAAATGATATAATAGCTGCTATATGAACCCGAGTAGAGAAATTGGACTAGGCTTTTTTCGTAGCTTGGTAACCTAAGACTCGCCAAATGCATACCCTTTAGTGACGTACCTCCGCAGAACAAAAACAAACATCAATGGCTATCAAATTCATGTTCGTAGAAAAATAAAAGCAAGCCCCATAGTTGGCTTGCTTTTTTCGACTTAGCTTATAAGTGCAGGTTTATCAAACATGTTTCCGCATATGGGTCAAGGCTGCTTTTTCGAGCCGCGAGACTTGGGCTTGGGAAATGCCGATTTCATCGGCTACTTCCATTTGAGTTTTTCCTTCGAAAAAGCGCAGCGTCAGGATTTGCTTCTCCCGCTCACTGAGCTTGCGTAAAGCTTCCCGTACAGCAATCCCTTCGAGCCAATTACCGTCAATGTTTTTGTCATCACTGATTTGATCCATCACGAAAATGGGGTCTCCCCCATCATGATAGATGGGTTCGAACAAGGAGATTGGTTCTTGGATAGCATCTAAAGCAAAGACAACTTCCTCTCGTGGTAACTTTAACTCAGTGGCAATTTCATTAATTGAGGGTTCTCGGGAAAACCGGTTGACTAAACTATCTCTGACCTGTAGGGCTTGGTAGGCCACATCCCGCAGCGATCTACTTACTCGAATGGGGTTGTTGTCACGCAGATAACGACGAATTTCACCAATAATCATTGGTACGGCATAAGTAGAAAATTTGACATTCTGACTTAAATCAAAATTATCAATTGCTTTCATCAATCCAATACAGCCAACTTGAAAAAGGTCATCAACGTATTCCCCTCTGTTGGTAAAACGTTGAATAACACTTAGGACCAAACGTAAATTACCATTGATTAGCTTCTCCCGAGCAGAGGTCTCACCACCCTGCATCCTAACAAATAATTTACGCATTTCATCACTACTCAAAACAGGTAGTTTCGCAGTGTTAACACCACAAATCTCCACCTTGTTGACCAGCATATATTCCACCCCTGTCCAAGTATGTCTTACCTTAATTATTGCCATGGGTGGAGCGGTTTATTCTTTTGATCCAGTTGTAGAAGCTCTTTACTCCATTTTATGAATTTCTTTACGTAGTTTTTTGATAATCCGCTTCTCTAAGCGGGAGATATAGGACTGAGAGATACCAAGCAGGTCTGCGACCTCTTTTTGTGTTTTTTCAGTACCATTGACTAGCCCAAAGCGCAGTTCCATGATTTTGCGTTCTCGTCCGGAAATTTTGGACATGGCTGCCTGGAGTAGCTTTTTGTCTACCTCTTCTTCGATATAGCGATAGATGAGGTCATTTTCCGTCCCCAAGACATCAGACAATAATAATTCATTGCCATCCCAGTCAATGTTTAATGGTTCATCAAAGGACACTTCGGAGCGGGTCTTACTGTTACGGCGTAAGTACATCAGAATCTCGTTTTCGATACAGCGAGAGGCATATGTAGCGAGCTTAATCTTTTTATGGGGATCAAAAGTGTTTACTGCCTTGATGAGACCAATTGTTCCTATCGAAACTAAATCTTCAATACCCACCCCGGTATTGTCAAATTTTCTGGCAATGTAGACTACTAAACGCAAATTGCGCTCAATCAGTACCGTCTTGACTGCCAGGTCCCCTAACTCCAGCCTGCTGATTAGAAAGCTTTCCTCGTCAGTAGACAACGGTGGTGGTAAAGCCTCACTACTTCCAATGTAAAAAATTTCTTTTCTAAGACCCAACCACAACAGGATGCGAATCAGGAGTAATTGTAACTGCCAGCGCATTTTTAGTAGTTTTTGTTGCAAGTCTATCCCTCCTAATACTTGAGCCATTCTGAAGGCAATAAGGCTCGGTATGAACCATCTCCACTTAAGGGCTCTTGGCACAAACCTATCACTATGTGATTTTCTTTAACTCCGCTATTTCCGCGCT
>CAZKEO010000191.1:0-4875 GCA_964551785.1 uncultured Eubacteriales bacterium
TAACCAACGCGTTGCCACCACGCTCCTGAACGAACAGGGGAAAAGAGCTGTAAAGACACTTTCTGCTCCTGTTGTGATTGAACAAGTCTTAGAAAAGGGTGAACCTGACTTGGGGGAAGCAGTTGTAGTTGATGAGCGTTATCACACTGCCTACGAACCAATCAAAGATGAAAAAGGGATTATCATCGGAATCTGGTCTGTCGGCTCACAATATGCACATTATCAAAATGCAATCTATGAATTGAAGTGGAAATTAATAATTACTATGTTGGTTGGTTTAATTTTAGCTAGTCTGGTGGCATGGGTATTTGTCCGCCAGCTAACTAATCCTATTAAGCAATTACAAAAGGTAATGTCTGACGCCGCTCAAGGCGATTTCTCTGGTCGGGTTGAACTGGCAAATGGTGATGAAATATCAGAGTTGGCTACTTCTTTTAACAGCATGATGGAGAAAACCGCCAACATGGTTAACCAAGTAATGAGTACGGCAATACAACTGGCTAATTCTGCTCAGCAGTTAAGTGCTGGAGCAGAGGAGTCGAGTAGGGCAGTTGAACAGATTGCCAGCACTGTTTCGCAGGTCGCCCACGGCACTGACAACCAATCAAAAAGCGTGGATAGTACCGCTAATATCATGGGCCAAATGTCGCGAGGATCTCAACAGATTGCTGCCAATGCCCATGAGATGTTATTAGCCTCGAATGATGCCTCTGCCATTGCTAAGCATGGTGGTAAAACAATCGATGAGACTGTGGTCAGGATGCGTGCCATTAATCAATCAGTTGCAAGTTTTGCGCACCAGATTGAGGCGCTTGGTGAACGGTCACAGGCTATTGGCAAAATTGTTGTGGTAATTTCGGGAATTGCTAAACAAACTAATCTACTGGCCCTCAATGCAGCTATTGAAGCAGCAAAAGCGGGTGAAAATGGCAGGGGTTTTGCAGTAGTAGCTGATGAGGTTAGGATGTTGGCTGAACAATCTGCGGAAGCCGCGACCCAAATTGCCGCCTTAATTAAAGAGATTCAAGGAGAGACAGTACAAGCTGTCAAGGCTATGAAAGCTAGAACGGAAGAGGTTGCTGAAGGTACAGTAGTCGTCACCAAGGCTGGGGAAGCCTTTAAGGAAATTGTCGATTCAATCGGTAGGGTGAATGGCAAAATCACGGAAGTTTCTGCCGCAACTGAGGAGATGGCAGCTGGTGGCGAGGAGGTTTTGGCTGCGATTGAAAACATTGCTTCTATTTCTGAGGAAACCGCGGCAAGTGCTCAACATGTGGCAGTTGCTGCTGAAGAACAAACTGCTTCAATTGAAGAGGTAGCTGCTTCGGCGGGGACATTAAGCCACTTGGCAGATGGGTTAAAGGCAATGGCTGATAAGTTTAAGGTCTAGTTATTAATTACAAATTAGAGACGTGGTGTCTATACGCACCACGTCTTTTTCTTAGTACAGGAACTTATATCGCGTTTTCTTCTGTGGATATCAAGCGCCTCGAAGATGCTTTTGTTCCGTCTGATACACCATTGACGATAGCAGGAAAAAAAGGATAAAATGAGAGCAAGTTTTAGCTAGATGAGAAGGGGTGGATATAGTGGGAGCAAGCCCATGGTATTATGAAATGTTTGATTTTATTGGGGAAGAATATTTCTCCGTACTAAATAAGGAAAAGATGAGAAAAGCTAAGAAAGAGTTGCACATTTTAACGAGCATTCTCAACTTGCAGCCAGGTCAACACATTTTGGATTTGTGTTGCGGGGTCGGTAGGCATACCATCCCTTTGGCGAAAGCCGGAATGCATATGATTGGTTTAGATGCGAGTGCCAAGTTGTTGGAAATTGCCCGCCGCAGTGCAGTCGTAGCAGGCCTAGAACCTGAATTTTGTCAGGGCGACATGCGGGAAATACCGTATACTAACCGGTTTGAGGTGGTACTGAACTTATGGAATAGCTTTGGTTATCTTGAACATGATATAGAACACCTCAAAGTTTGCCATGCTGTAGCGGACGCTCTGCAAAAAGGTGGGAAGTTTTGCTTAGATATCCTGAATCGGGATTGGGTAGTGCGCAATTTTCAACCGGGGGAAGAGTACCGAGAAATCGGCGAGGTTGTAGAAATTAATCATTATCAGTTTAACTCTGCTCAGGGACGGGATGTCATCAACACTACCTATATTGTCAATGGTGTGGAGCGGAAGTTTACCCACAGTTGTCGGCTTTACACCTTGCAGGAAATAAGTATGCTATTACAGCAAGCAGGGTTAACAGTTGTGCAAGCCTATGGTGGGTATGATTTGCGGCCAGTTTCGGTAGAGGCTAAACAGTTACTGATTATTGCTGAAAAAGTTGCCTAGGTGACCAGTTAAACGAACACACAAATTCCAACACTCTTTTACTGAAGTAGTTCTTCTGGGGGTGTTTGTTTTTTGCCAAGTCTGGTGCTAAAATTAGATATATTTACAGCGATAGGAGTTGATTGGGTGCGCAAACAGAGCCTAGAGGGACTCTTAGAGCCGCAGACGCTCTTTTCTAGATATATCGAGGACTATCCTAGTGTAGCGCAGCTCTATGACTTTGATCCGACCAAGTTAACCTCCTTCCAACAACGGCAAAGTTGGTTAACCCGAAACTACCAGCAGGACCGGTCTGCTTTAGTCAGGGTACTTACTGCTTATAATCGCAGCTTGGGATGTGCTGAGGCTACCGAGCAGAATTTATCCAGTTTAGCATGTCAGGCTACTTTGGCAGTGGTAACTGGTCAACAGGCAGGAGTGGCTACTGGACCCCTATATACAATCTATAAAGCAATTACCACCCTCCAATTGGCACGCAAAATGCAAACTGAGCTAGGGGTTCCGGTTGTCCCCGTTTTTTGGGTGGCTAGTGAAGATCATGACTATCAAGAAATTAATCATATTAACGTCTTGCGGGGTCCTGTTAGCAAGCTAGATTTACAAGGCAAGCTAGTAATAAAACAGCCCGCGGTTAAGAAGTTGACTTTGACCGGATACCCTGTTGGGAAGCAACCAATCGGGCAACTGCCGGTTAATGAGCACAGCTTCGCATTGATTACGAGCTTAGCAGAGTATCTTCCCGAGACAGCAGATAAGCAGGTCTTAATAGGACAGTTAGCAGAGACGGCACGGGCATCAGCCAATTTGGCGGAGTGGTTTGCGCGGCTACTTACTTTGCTGCTGGGGAAGTATGGCTTAATTATTGCTGACCCTATGCTACCGGATTTACGCCAACTCTTAATACCCTTTTTTCAAAAGGCTGTTGCGGAAAACCCCAACATTACTCGCGCCTTAACCCTTGGTGAGCAAGCATTGGAACAACGGGGTTTTCCAGTAGCTTTTCCACAGGAAGCAGGTTTTACTGGTTTATTTACCCTGCAACAAGGTCAACGACTACCCCTAATTAACCGAGCAGGCCAATATTGGGCCGGTGCTCAGTCGAACAGGTGGGAGGAACAAGCATTACTAGACGTGATTACAGAACATCCGGAACAGTTCAGCACCAGTGCAGTTTTAAGGCCAATTGCTCAGGACCAACTATTTCCCACGCTGGCCTATGTCGGTGGACCTGGGGAAATTGCTTATTTTGGTCAATTGCAACAAGTTTACCGCTGTTTTGGTCAACAGATGCCCATCTTTTTTCCGCGGCAGAGTTATACTCTTGTGGAGCCACAGGTGGAGCAAAGCCTGCGGCAACACAAGTTGAATATTCAGGATGTTCGTCAGAATTTTGCACAGCAAGTAGCCCGAATCATACAAGCTGAGGCTGGTTTCCCGGTAGACGAATTTTTCAGCCAAACAAGGGAGAGGATAAGTGCAGAGCACCAACGGGTGGTGGAGCGGATGGCCAGCTTAGAGCCAGGACTAGCTCAGTTGGCGCCGGGTAATTTGGTGCGCATGCTCTATCAGTTAGAATATCTCGAGAAAAAGACCCAGCAACAATTGAGGAAAAAGTATCGGACTTTAGTACATGAGTTGAACCTAGCAGCCTTGTCTTTGTTTCCCCAGGGTGCACTTCAGGAGCGCACCTTTAATATAACTGTTTATTTGGCTGGTTATGGCAGCATCTGGTTAGAACAACTGGTAGCAGAGGACCTGCAACTGGGTTACAGCCATCAGGCTGTGTTTTTGGAAAGGCAACCAGTTGAAAAAACTTGTATAAAAGGAGTGAGCCAGCGTGGATAAGGTAGATGTAATAGCTTTCGGGGCACATCCTGATGATGTAGAGATTGGCTGTGGTGGTTTGTTGGCTAAAGAAGCAGCACTAGGCCACCGGGTAGGGATTGTTGACCTCACACAAGGTGAAATGGGTACGAACGGGTGCATAGAAGAAAGAAGGGCGGAGGGAGAAGCTGCCGCCAAGATTTTGGGTGCTTGCTGGCGCAAAAACCTGGGTATAGCTGATCGGAAGATTGAACATTCGGAGGAAAATTTGGCGAAAGTAGTCGAAGTGTTGCGCATTTACCAGCCCAAAATTATCCTGCTTCCCTACTGGAATGACCGTCACCCTGACCATGTCAAAGCTAGTAACCTCATTACCGAAGCTCATTTTGCAGCTGGGTTGAAAAAATATTTGCCTGACCTAGCGCCCTATCGGCCAAAGGAGATGCTCTACTTTTTTATGAATTTTGAGCAGGAACCTAGTTTCGTAGTGGATGTGGCTGAGTATTATGATGTTAAGCGTCAAGCCATAGCTGCCCACCAATCACAATTTGGGCGGCGAAATCCGATGTTTTCCACCGTTGTGAATACGCGCTTCCCGCATTTAATCGAAAGCAGGGACAGCCACTTTGGCGCCAGAATTAATGCTCAGTATGGCGAAGGCTTTGTAGTGCGGAATATGCTGGCAGTTGTAGATCCAGTGAGC
>CAZKEO010000192.1:0-4869 GCA_964551785.1 uncultured Eubacteriales bacterium
CTTTCAACAGCAACTGATGTACAGGAACGGAAGTTAGTTTTTCAATCAACCGCTTCAATTTAGACCGACTTATTTATTTCGTTTGCTTCGCCTTCCACCGGCGGTAAAGGATTGCTCCACCTACTACTAACGCTAAAATCAGCAGAACCGGTGCCAATCCACCCAGCACGATTACCATGTTTCCGGCAAAATCCAACAACTCATTAACTGAGCGGATAAAGGCTTCTCCAGCTTTTTGAAAGACATTTTTCTCTGGCAGGGAAATCACATTATTGGCCTTGACCTGAGTCAAGGTTACTTCTAAGGTAGCCATTTCAGATAGGTTGCCTAAACTTCTGATCCGGCCCTCCATTACTTCTACTTCTTGGCGTACTCTTTGCAGTTCGCCTTCTACCCGCAGAATTTCTTCCACATTCTTGGCTTGCTTCAGAATTTCTAACAGCCTAACTTCCTGCTGCTTCCAGTTGCGAATTCTAGCCTGGGTATCATAAAATTCGCTGCTAACATCCTGACCCCGTATTTCTTGAAAAACCACGTTACCCATAGTTTTGATTTGGGCAAAGAAATTTTCGTACTGGTTAACAGGTATTCTGATTACCAGATTACCTGAGCGATACTGTTCTTCACTCGGGCTGTTTTGCGGACTATTGTTCAAAGAGGAACTCTCAATATAGCCCTGGTAGCTCTTGACCCTTTCCATGATTTGGGCATTGGTTTTGTCAATGTTGGTAACTTCTAACTGTACCCGGCCGTTTTTAATAATCTTGCGCTCAGCAGTGGACTGTACGGTAGAATTGCGTTCAGCAGTAGACTGTACAGTGGTGTTACTGTCAGCAAAGGCCCTTGTTTTGCTAGCATGATTTCCCTGCTTACTTTTGCTAAGCTCAGCCTGTGGCGCCATATAAAAAGAAGCACTTGGAGCCATTCGCTTCGCTGTTTCCGGAGCAGCACCAGTACTATTAAACCCCTGATCTGCCACTGTAGTATCTTGGGTAGCTTCTTGGGTAGTATCTTGGGCCGTTTGTTGGTTGGCTTCTTCTTGGCTACTTTTGGTTTGATTCAAAGCACCAATGCTAAAATCCGTTACTTTGTTTAAATCCGTACTGACCGCAACAGCAATAATCAACATCGCGGCCACTGTGATAATTCTCCCCCAGGGCTGCCCTTGACTGGTAGTCCCCTTGGAATGGTCAGGCCTTTGGCCAAACCAGCCCGCAGGCACTAACTTAGAGAAGGTGTAGCGCCACTTAGGCAGCTCCCGATCTGGGGCATTAAGGCGTTCCATCACCTTGCTGCTAAAGCCGGCAGGGGCCAAACTCTCTGCCGATTCCTGCATTAAGCCCAGCACAAACTGTAATTCTGCTAATTCTTGTTGGCATTGTTCACAGCCTTCTAGGTGCTGTTCTACCTGGCTCTGCTGTTCTGGTTCCAACATCCGGTCTATATAAGGAGATAATAGCTCACGAATCTCTTGACAGTGCATTTACCCTACCCCCTTCCCTTCAGAGTATTCAGCTGTATCGGAAAGCCAAAAAGCTCGCGATGGGCAATCACTAAATCCTTCAAGGCTAGTCTAGCCCTACTTAAACGGGACTTAACTGTTCCTAAAGAACACTCCAGTTGCTTAGCAAGCTCGTCGTACGAGAAACCTTGAATCTCACGCATAATTAAAATCAGTCGCTGTTCCTCGGGTAGTTGATTCAGCATTAATTGCAGATTTCTTTGTAACTCCCGGTTGACGGCTACCTCTTCAGGCCCTGCTGTTTTACTGGTTTCCCTCACCAAAGCCACCTCTGCACCATGCCAGGAACCATGATTGTCCAGGGAGACAGGTTGCTGAGTAGGACGTTTTCTCAGTTCATCCTTACAGGTATTGGCAGTAATCTGGTACAGCCAAGTCATAAAACTGCTCTCCCCTCTGAACATCGACAGCTTCTGATAGACCTTAATAAAAACCTCCTGGGCGAGGTCACAGGCATCACTTTCGTTACCAGTGTATCTGATCGCAATAGTGAAAACTTTATGCTGGTATTTTTCCACCAGTTCTTGAAAGGCCTCTCTATCTCCGCTCCGACAGCGAGCTAGAAGTTCCTCATCATTTGTTAACATATGTATAGGTTCCTCCTTTCCCCAGAAGGTTGCTTTGTATAAGTATAGACGTGAGATTAACGAAAAAGTTCCAATGGTTAAAAAATAAATGAGAATTAGAGATAGCAACTGAAAAAAATAGACAGATAGCTATATGTAATAATAGCATCTGTCTTAATTATACTATAAGCGGCGGGACTCGAATACCCACCCGTGACATGGGGTATTAGGTCAAACGCGCTGCGTTATGCTTATACTGTGAATGTGGGAACTTAAGCTTCAGCGAATCTTATAAGCGGCCGGACTCGAATACCCTGAAGGGTACCCCGCATTATGGGGTTAATATAGGGGGAGGCTACGTCGTACCCAAGGGCACCCCGCATCTCTATGTCACTCGCGTTCCGATAGCTGCGTCGCCGGCAGGTGGGGTACCCCCACGTGCCGAGTAGTATGCATGCAGTCCGGACTTCGGCCGCTTAAAAGCAAAAAACCAGTCGTTCGACTGGTTTATCTTTCATATGGTGCCGAAGGCCGGACTCGAACCGGCACGTGGGGCTACCACGCCAGATTTTGAGTCTGGTGCGTCTGCCAATTCCGCCACTTCGGCATGCTACATTGCCCATTATACTAATCCGGAGTCGTTTTGTCAACTCGGAAAATAGTGTCATTATGTTTCACTTATGGTAATGTTATCTCGAAAAAATCTTGGTTTCTGCATTTTCTTCTTGGCTTATGAAGCTTTGTCCCTCTGCTCGTAATTTTTCGATTACCTCGATGAAAATAGGCACTAATTCAGGGTCAAACTGCGTTCCGGCACAATGCTGAAGCTCTAATAGTGCTTCGTCGTGCAGCTTGGGTGCGAAGTAGGGTCTTTCACTGGTCATGGCATCATAGGCATCGGCAATGGCTAGGATGCGGCACTCCAGCGGAATTTCCTCGCCCTGCAACTTTAAGGGATAGCCTTTACCGTCCCAATGCTCATGATGCTTGAGAATCAAATCGGCGATTGGCATTAATTCCAGGGAGGATTGGGCAATCCGGTAGCCGATTTCGGAGTGTCTCCTCATTTCTACCCACTCTTCTTGATCTAAGGCTCCTGCCTTAAAGAGGATCCGGTCGGATATGCCGACCTTGCCGATATCATGAAATCTAGCCAGCAGGCGCAGGTCATATATCCCACTCATTTTCAAGCCAAGCACTTCACCGACAGTTTTAACCATAGTTTCGATTCGTTCACAATGGCCTTCAGTGATAAAATCCCGTTCTTCCAAAGCTTTCATTAGTGTTTTTAAGGTAGAACTATGAAAACTTTGGCCTTTATGGAGCTTGGCACGATACATATTGCGGTCTGCTTCCCGGAACAGCTCAACAACGGTTTTGGAGGTACCATTACTGATAGCATAACCCAAAGATAAGCTGATGGGGTATTGTTGGTAAGCAAGACTACTACCGCTAAGTTCAGTATTCAAGATTTCCTGACTAATAGCTTCCAGATTCTCGCTGGTGCTGTTAGGAAGTAGAATGGCAAACTCATCACCGCCGATTCTTGCTAAAATATCACCCTCCCGCACAGCAGCTGTCAGGATCTGTGCTGCATCTTGTAGCATGATATCCCCGGTTTCATGCCCTAAGGTATCGTTAATCAGCTTCAGTCCATCTAAATCTAACATAATAAAACCGATATCACCCTGTTGCTGAAGTTCAATTTGTTTCATTGCTTGTTCAAAGAAAGTCCGATTATATAATCCGGTCGTAATATCATGATAGCCCAGATATTCTAATTGTTCCTTGCTTTTTTGCAACTCATTATATTGGTTTCTAAGTTTATCCTCAGAGACAACCAGCTCGCTGTAAGTTTGCTCTAACTCTTGATTATTCAAGTAGAGTGCTTCTTCTCGGGACTTAATTTTTTCAGACATCAGGTTGAAATTACCCGCAAGTTCATAAAATTCCTGAAAGTTATTATGCTCCTTTGAATAGTTATAATTCCCAGCGGCTATTTCTTTGGTCCATTGCAAGAAATTTTCGATGGCCTGTAATATTTTTCTTAAGTTAAGGAGTGAAATAATCAGGGTAAAGGAAATTGCAATTAGGGCTCCGATAATAGAGATAATGATGGCCTGTTGTACAGGAGCATAGGCTTCTTGTTTAGACTGGTACACCAGTACTGGCCACTTCGTGGGCTTAACAAACGCTACACTGGCAAGCATTTCTTTGCCATCATAATTGACTCGATAGGTTTGTCCCCCCACCAGATTGCCATGTGATTTTTTAAAAAATTCATCCTTTGTTCTTTGATCCACATTCTGCTGATTAATATGCGTGATATAAGTTCCGTTTTGATCAATTACTGTCCCAAAGCTTGCTTTACCTAGCTTGATTCTGCTAGTTATTTCATTTAGCTTGGACAAATTAATGTAGCCGGCAATTACCCCATTTCGAAAAGGGATAGTTAGCGTTACCGTAGGTTGCCCTGTCTGCAGAGAAATGAAGGTTGCCGACCAGTAGGGCTTAGCAGTTGTCTGGGTAAGCTTAAAAAAATCCCTCCCAGACAGATTAATACCCAGCAATTCGGGTTTAACGGGTGCAATATACTTGATTTCACCTGTGGTATCAATCAGTTGGATGCTTTCAAAATAGCTAAAATCTTTGACTGCTGCTTCCAAACTTTTTTGCAGATACTGCTCGTTGGTGGCGAAACTTTCCATATCCTTGACATGATTTAGGGCGAGCAAAGCTTGCTCCAAGAAACCATCTATTTCTTCGGCAGCCGAAACTGCA
>CAZKEO010000193.1:0-4868 GCA_964551785.1 uncultured Eubacteriales bacterium
CTCGTTTGAGGTAAATCTTAGCCCCACCACAATGGGCAGTTAAGCGCTCCGCAAAGTACAAAGGATTTTCCCGTCCTACATACTGGCGGAGGTAATAAGCGAGTTCCGCTTGAAAATCCGGGTCATCTTTGGCTTTATAATAGGCAGCTTCCACTTCCAGCAGGGCTGGCATTAACGTTTCCGGGACGAATCTACCCCCAAAAACGCCGAAATGTCCTCGCTGATTAGGTAACTGCAGTTCTGGTTTACTCATGTTTATACCCCCTCACCCGGTTGATAAACTCCCGGATTTTAATTAAATCTTTGGTACCAGCAGTTTCTACTCCACTGCTGACATCTACCCCGAAAGGCTCTGCCACTGCCAGAGCTTCACTAACATTGTCTGGTGTTAGCCCTCCGGCCACGATGATTGGTCCATATTTGTTAGCAGCTTTGGCCAGTTGCCAAGGAAACGTAATCCCTGTCCCCCCCGACTGTCCTGGTAGCAAAGTATCCAATAGATACCCTCTGACCAAGTCTTGATATTGTTCAATTTGCTCAAGGTCTTGGGCAGTCGCTACTTTAATTGCCTTTAAGACTGGCCGGTTCACCTGACGACAATACTCCGGTGTTTCCGTACCATGCAGTTGTACTATATCTAGTCCACAGAAATTAGCGATTTGGTTAATACTATCAAGCTCTTCATCTACAAAAACTCCTACCGTATTAATGAAAGGAGGTAATTTTCCAATTATATCACGAGCCTGATCAGGTGTCACCCGCCGACGGCTTTCCGCGAACACAAACCCCAAGGCGTCTGCTCCCGCCTCCACTGCTGCTAAGGCAACATCTAGGCTGGTAATCCCACAGATCTTCACTCGTACCATTAACTCCACCACCTTATTCTCTACCAGAAACCAGTTTATCAAGATTAATTGTTATCTACACCTGGCAAGTACTTGCTTTTCCTGACTCTAATAATGTCTTCACCTGGGCTGCAATATCTGGGCTCCGCATAAGAGCTTCTCCTACCAACATGGCATCTACCTGATGCTCTAATAGTCTTTGCACATCTGCTGGGGTATTAATCCCACTTTCACTAACAACTATAATCTCGGGAAGGTTGATTAGTTTCTTCAGTAGAAAAGTTGTATTGAGGTCAGTCTGAAAGACTTTAAGATCACGATTATTGACTCCGATGATGTTAGCACCTGCGGCGAGGGCTTTAGCTAATTCTGCTTCGGTGTGTACTTCTACCAAGCACGCCAAACCTAGCTCTCCGGCTAGTTGCTGGAACGCAATTAGTTCACCGTTGGAAAGTATTCCGGCAATCAACAAAATAGCATCTGCCCCAAGCACTCTGGCTTGGTAGATTTGATAAGCATCGATAATAAAATCCTTGCGTAACAAGGGCAAATTTGTAACCTTCCGAATCTCTCTTAAATATTCTGGGCTACCTTGGAAAAAACGGGCATCAGTCAGTACGGAAATTGCCGCGGCACCTGCTTCAGTATAGATTTGGGCTATTTTAATCGGATCAAAGTCTTCTCTAATAATACCTTTAGAGGGTGAGGCTTTTTTCACCTCAGCAATTAGCCTAACTTCTCCCTGACTGCGCAATGCTGTAGCTAGCGACCTAGTTGGCGGTAGTAGCGGCAGTTCGGCAAGCAATTGTTCCAAGGGAACCGTCTCACGGTCGGCTAAAACTTCAGTTCGTTTATGTTCAATGATTGTATTTAACACGTTGCTCACTGGACCTACTCCTTTCCCACCTAAGCTACACTTTGTGTAAAGTTAATCAAAGCTTCTAATTTCCCTAACGCTGCCCCTGAATCAATACTATGGGCTGCTAAAACTATACCTTCCTTAATATCACTAGCTAAATTTCCGGCAACCAGGCCAAGTGCTGCGTTGATGAGTACCACATCACGACGTGGCCCGGCTGCTCCCTGCAGAATCTCTCTGGTAAGTTGAGCATTAGCCCCTGCATCGCCGCCAACTAACGCAGTAAGCTCTGCTTTGGCAAGACCATACTCTGCTGGCTCCAGATAAAAAGTCTCAATCGCGCCATCTTTAACCTGGGTAATTTTGCTGGGGCCAGATAAAACCACCTCATCAACCCCTTGGTGGCCGTGTACTACAAAGGCTTGCTTGGTGCCTAAGCGAGCTAATACTTCGGCTAAAGTTTCAGTTAACTCTTGGCTAAATACTCCTAATACCTGTGTTTGGGCATTGGCAGGGTTGGTCAAAGGACCTAAAACATTAAAAATCGTCCGAATGCCTAGTTCCTTTCTAGGACCCGCAGCATATTTCATGGCTCCATGGAGGGCTGGTGCGAATAAGAAACCAATCCCGATCTCATCCAAACACTGTCCGACCTGCTCAGCATTAATTCCTAAGTTTACCCCTAAAGCCTCTAAAACATCAGCACTACCACTACGGCTAGATACTGAACGGTTGCCGTGTTTAGCTACTGCCAACCCCGCCCCAGCGAGTACAAAAGCCACGGTTGTGGAGATATTGAAAGTCTGGGCGCCATCTCCACCTGTCCCAACGGTCTCTATAAGATTGGTGTGCTTTGTACTTATGGGGGTAGCTTTAGCTCTCATAACTTGAGCACAACCAGCGATTTCGGCAGGCGTTTCACCTTTCATCCGTAATCCTGTTATAAAGGCAGCTATCTGGGCATCTGTCGCCTGACCACTCATAATCTCTTCCATGACACCACTGGCTTCTGCTTGGGAGAGGTCGACACCTAAAATAACTTTCGTAATAGCTTCTTGCACTCTGCTCATCTTATTCTCCTCCTGTCTCAACTCTAACTTGCAACTAACCAGTTCTCTACGCTAATTTTTCGGTAATTTTAAGCTAATTGTTACTAAGAAAGTTCTGCAGTAACTCTTTTCCATGTTCGGTAATAATTGATTCCGGGTGAAATTGTACTCCTTCTATTGGATACTCTTTATGCCGAATTGCCATGATTTCACCTTCAGCAGTTTCAGCACTGATTTCAAAACAGTCTGGCAAGCTTTCCCGCTCCACAATCAGGGAGTGATATCTCGTAGCGGTAAAGGGAGTGGGTAATCCCTTAAAGATGGATTTGCCGTCGTGTAAAACTGGTGAGGTCTTGCCATGCATTAAGCGTTCCGCTCGGATTACCTTTCCACCAAAAACTTGACCAATCGACTGGTGCCCCAAGCATACCCCCAAAATAGGGATTTTGCCGGCAAACTGGCGAATTACTTCCAGCGATATTCCTGCCTCATTAGGGGTACAAGGTCCGGGAGAAATCACCAGATGACTAGGGTTCATATCCGCTATCTCTTGACAGCTGATTTTGTCATTCCGTACCACCTTGACCTCTTCACCCAGCTCACCTAAATATTGCACCAGATTAAAGGTAAAGGAATCGTAATTATCAATCATGAGAATCATTGGGCTGTTCCTCCCTTTACTACTAGTTTTGCTCGTTCCTGCTTTTGCAGGGTTTTGAAGAGGGCCATAGCTTTATTAATAGTTTCCTGATATTCTGTTTCCGGTTCAGAATCGGCCACAATCCCACCACCGGCCTGGAGATAAACTTGTTGATTTTTAATCACCAGGGTTCGAATGGTGATACAGGTATCCATATTGCCAGTGAAACTTAAATAACCAATTGCTCCAGCATAAGCACCCCGCTGGTTAGGTTCTAACTCATCGATGATTTCCATCGCCCTGATTTTGGGTGCTCCCGAAACTGTGCCAGCAGGGAAACAGGCTTTTAGGGCCTCAAATCTGCTCTGGTTTTGTTGCAACTTTCCTTGCACCTGACTGACGATATGCATCACATGCGAGTAACGCTGTACTTTCATAAACTTGCTTAATTTAACGGAGCCATACTCACAAACCCGGCCTAAATCGTTCCGTCACAAGTCTACCAACATCAGATGTTCTGCTTTTTCCTTTTCATCTGCCAGTAGCTCCGTCTCTAAAGCTTCGTCTTCTTTGTTGTTTTTGCCTCTCGGCCGAGTGCCGGCAATAGGCATAGTCTCCACCTGCTCATCTTCCACCCTAACCAGCATTTCAGGAGAAGAGCCAATAATAATGGTCTCGCCAAGATTTAAATAGAACAAGTATGGTGCCGGATTGATGGTCCGCAGGCTGCGGTAAATTTCAAAGGGTGGGGCTTCTAGCGGAGCTTGAAAACGTTGTGAGAACACTACCTGAAAGATATCCCCAGCTCTGATATACTCTTTTGCGCGTTCTACCTTGGCTAGATATTCTGTTTTGGTCATGTTCGAGGTTATGCCAGATCCCGGTGTCATCGGATGGGGTATTTCTGCCTCTAGTTGACCTTGCTGTTTAACCTGTTGCCCATTACCTAGATTGGGCTGCGCTAACAACTCGATAATTTCATTAATCTTGGCTAAGGCTAACTGATAAGCCTGCTCCGGTTCTTGGCCAACTCGAGAGTTATAGACTATCTTAAGTTTGTGTTTAACATGATCAAAAATCAGGACAATATTGGTTAGTACAAAATGACAATCAGGCAGTTCTAGGTCATCACGATTGTTGCTGGGAAGGTTCTCCCAGGTGCGAATTATATCGTAACCAAAATAGCCCACCGCTCCACCGTAAAACCTAGGTAACTCCTCCAAGATTGGTGCCTTAAAGCTACTTAATAGTTCTTCGAGAACTACTAAAGGTTTGCCCGTAAAAGCTTCCGTGTTACCATCCCGAATAATTTCTCCCTGTTCTCCTTTGGATTTAAACTCTAGAAAAGGTTCCAGTCCGATGAAAGAGTAGCGGGCCAAGTGCTCCCCGCCTTCCACACTTTCCAAAAGATAACTTCCTTTTGAGTTACCCACCTTCTTAAATAGAGAAATGGGAGTCTCCATGTCGACCAAAAT
>CAZKEO010000194.1:0-4864 GCA_964551785.1 uncultured Eubacteriales bacterium
GGATTTAGTACCAAAAAATGCCGCCAGGAGCAAAAAATTCCCCACGGTGTACAGGTAACTGAAAATATTTAAGCGGTGCAATTTTAATAATATTGTATTCTTTGTCAACTCAAGTGACTCTTTATACTGCTCCCCGGAGCGGTGCCATAAGTATGTACCCATGAAAACTACCCCTCCCAAAAGTGCCGCCAGGGCATTGGAGTATTGGTAAGTTGAAAAAATACAACCGTTTTTAAAACCGTCTTTTATATCTATTATTCTTATCGCCGCGGCCAGTCCGGTCATGGCAATACCCACGGCACTTATGTAGATAACCTTGATTATGCTTTCTGCATCCCTCTGGTGCCGTACTACCCTGGCAACCGACCAGAAGGCAAGGAAATAAAGTATGTTTTTCACTACTTCTTCCACAGCAAGACCCTTATTAACAGCTACAAAACTCGAGAATACATACACGACCGGAAGGGCCAGGGCAAAGTAATCCAGCGGAGTAGCTAAAAACTTGTAATCCCCCTGCAGCCAGCGCCAGACAAAAACTACCCAGAACACCAGGGCAGCGAAGAGCAAGGCTTTTTCCTGCTCGGCGGCAAAGAACAACCCGCGGAAGTACGGGGGGAAGAAGAGTAATACGGCTAAACCCCAGAAGGCTGTCCGATAGATCAATTCGTAGGGGAAGGAGGGTTGAAGGTTGGCTTTTGTCATGACTATGTTCCTCCTTTATAATCCGGTCTAGTTTATTTTTATTATTATCATATGCTAAACATTCTACAGGATTATAAAAGTCCCAACTTATAACTCGACTTTAATAAGTCAAGACTTTGGTGCCCACCGAAGTCTTGACTTATTATTTTCTTTTGGCATCTTTTTTGCCAGAAATTTGAAGCATAATTTGGGAATTAATCATAATATACAAGGGAGCAAGTCAAGGGAATATATTTTAAAATTGATAAAAAAGTATTAACTCATGCTCTTCCCCCAGCGAAATTTTTAAGGAAGGAGTGTTTTAAGTGGAATCAGGTAAAGATGTGAATAAATTGATCAAAACACGTAAAAAGAGGCAAATTAAACCATTACTACTGATGCCATTACTACTAATACCATTACTAGTAGTGATGATGGTTGTACAAACGGTAGTCATGGCAGCAAGTCAAGCGACAGTAAACCTTGGAACAGCAGACAGTTTTGCGGTTCTGGCTGGTTCCGGGATTACCAATACCGGCGCGACCACCATTACTGGAGATGTTGGATCCTTTCCAACCAATTCACAGACCGGATTTGGCACGGTTACATTGAACGGCGTAAACCATGGGGGCGACGCTGTTACACAGCAGGCTAAAATCGACTTAGTCACTGCGTACAATGATGCCGCTAGCAGAGCACCGATCACCGTGGGCACAGAATTGGGCGGAACAACGCTAACAACTGGTGCCTACAACTCTGCGTCTGGCACATTTCAGATAACAGGAACGCTCACTCTTGATGCCGCGGGCAATCCCAATGCTGTCTTCATCTTCCAAACAGCATCAACACTGGTAACGGCATCGGCTAGTAAGGTGGAGCTAATCAACGGGGCCCAGCCTTGCAATGTTTTTTGGCAGGTTGGCTCCTCAGCAACGCTTGGAACCAACTCTACCTTTATAGGAAGTGTTGTGGCTTTGCAATCAATTACGGCAAATACTGGTGCATCGATAGATGGCCGATTGCTGGCTAGAAATGCCGCTGTTACATTAGAAGCGAACACTATTACAAAACCGACATGTATGGTTCCTAGTATCATAATCGTGAAAACTGGTCCCAGCTCGGCCAATGTAGGTGATACCATCACTTACAACTACACTGTGACCAACTCCGGTGGACTGACGCTGAATAATGTCCAGGTACAAGACAACATGCTAGGCAACATAACCCTTGCTGCCACTACCTTAAACCCCGGTGACTCCACCGTGGGCACCCAGCAAAAAACGGTGCAGGCAAGCGATCTACCGGGACCAATTCAAAACACTGCCACCGCAACGGGTAATTTTGGTCCGGGACCTACAGAATTTGTAACTGATACGGACAGTGCCATCGTAGCCATAAATGGAAGCGGACCGGCGGTTTCGATAGTGAAGCAAGCCAGCCCCACTCAAGCAGCAGTGGGAGATATCATCACTTATGCCTATACGGTAACCAACACTGGTGGCGCCACAATTACCGTCAGGGTTTATGATGATAGACTAGGCAATATTGTCCTTAACGAAACTACTTTAACCCCGGGCCAATCCACCGTGGGTGCCGGGCAACATACGGTGCAGTCAAGTGATCTACCAGGACCAATTGTAAACACTGCCACCGCAACGGGTAATGACGGTGCTGTTGACGTTACTGATACTGCTGGCGCTAGCGTAAACCTAAATTAGGAGCCGCCCAAGCAGACCGAACTGACCCCTAATTTCGGACAGTGCAAAAAAGACCTCTTATCGTAGAATAAAAACTATGATAGGAGGTTTTTGCATGGGTGAAGTGAACCCTATTAAAATTTCCTTGTTTTCAGAAACTACGTTTTGGGATCCTTGACCTAGGTATCCTTACGTAATATTCCTAAATACTCCTCATAAGCAAACACACGACTTCTGCGAACATTCTCAGTTTGCCTTAGAATACCCAACTCAACAAGCTTGTTGACCGCATTTGATACCGCATTAAAGGAAAGTTTTAACGATGTACTAGTTTTTTTGATGTCAATAATCGGACTACTTTCAAGGTAGTTAAATACCTTCATTACTGTTTTAGTTGATTTTCCCGAATTATTTGCAGCCTGATAATTGCGTTCATGCAACTTGATAAGCTCATCAATCGAATTAATAGCATCCTGTGCCGATTCACAGATCGCCAAGAGAAAGAATTTTACCCACTGTTCAAAGTTTCCTTTTGTTCTAACCTCCGTCAAGCGGTCGTAGTACTCTAACCTGTTTCTCTTCAAGAAATATGAGATGTAAAGAGTTTCATAACTTAAATGCTTCTGCTCAATCAGAAAAAGCGCAATCAAAAGCCTTCCTATTCTGCCGTTCCCATCTAAAAACGGGTGAATGGTTTCAAACTGATAGTGGATTAAAGCAATTTTAATTAATGGGTCAAGTTCGTCCTCACTATTGATGAATTTCTCAAGGTCAGACATTGCTGCTAACATGTCCTCGGGATTCGGAGGAATATATCGAGCATCCTTTAAGTTTTTTCCTGCCGGGCCGATCCAGTTCTGACTGTGTCTGAACTCACCGGGACTTTTTTCTCCGCCGCGGACATCCTGCATCAAAATCTCATGTATTTCCATAAAAAGGCGATTGCAGATGGGAAGCTCGCGAATTCTTGCTGATGCATATTGTGATGCCTTAATGTAGTTAATAACATCTGCAACGTTTTGATTGGTGTTTTCTTCAATGTTAGGGTCAAGGATATCGTCAAGCGTTGCCTGAGTGCCTTCAATTTGCGAGGACAGGAGCGCCTCTTTTCGTACATACATTGAAACAAACAGCTCGATGCTAGGAATCTGTCTTGACACACCCTCTAAGATTCCAATAATTCGGTTTGCCTTAGCAAGTAGATTCACGAAATCCTCATCAAGCTCAATAGGCGGGCTCGGCGGTAACGTCCTTGGTAAAAAAGACTTATATTGAAGCTCACCTGTCAAATTTGTCTTATATTCTCCTGCACGAGTTTTCATACTACACATCTCCTAAATGAAATTATGATCATAGAATAGCACCATTATTTCATTATGTCAACATAACGCGAAACAACTCTGCCTTTTTCGCGTTTTTATTTCATAATAGATGAAAGGTCAAGCAAAAGGACACCCTTACTCGGTGCCCTTAATCTACTGAGTTGACTAAAAATTTTCCATGCTGGAGGAAGTGATGCACTAATTCGGCCACTGCTGGTTTGTGGTGTATTTCCAGATGATGCAAATCCAGCACCAGAAAATCCTGCATCTCCGGAAGCTTGGTGGCTCCTACCTCTACTCGACCATCATTTGGCTTCGCGAGAAAGAACCCTAGCCAAAGATTACTACAACTTCCCGCCATAATTCCTAGCTCTGGTGGCGGGGAATTATGGGGTGGTCTAAACTCAGGACGGTCAGTTACTAAACATTTGAGAGGTGGAAAGATGGCCAGTGACGGTGGGAACAACAGTCTAGCTAGATCAGCCAGTCTGCTACCAGCATTAGGAGTTCCAATCATCACACAGCGGCCTAGTTGACCGACAGGGTGGGTAGCTAGGAACTGCCGAATAATCAGGCCTCCCATACTGTGACCCACTAAGTGAATCCGCCCTCCCCCTACCTCTCGACTTGTCTCTGCCCAAGCTGAGACCAGCTCGGAGAATTTCCCGGCAAACACCTCAACACAATGCTCGAGTGAGCGAAACCTGGTCGGCAGGTTTACTGTTTCCACCGCATAGCCAAACTGGCGCAAATGCACCTGCAGGGGATACATATCTTTTTCACTACGATTGAAGCCATGGATTAGAATTACTAAGTCAGAGTTACACATCTCGCTTCCCACATTCCTTGCCCGGATACTTCTGATGAATACGGAGAGGATAATGCTCGTACAATTGAAGCTATTCCCATAGGTCTTTTGCTAACTCATCAATCTCTTTTTGCCGCTCTTTTGTTTGAGCTTGATCCACTACATACTTCCCTTGAACTATTTTTAAGATATCGCCCTCCTGAGCATCTGCAGGCAGGAGATTCCTCGGAATCTCCTGCAGTTTTCCGGGGGCACATTCAATAATCGCATATTCACCTTCAAACCGATCAATAATCATTTTGACCTCCACAAGACTTAATTCCATTTCTTTACATCCAGAGGTTTACCCGACATTT
>CAZKEO010000195.1:0-4832 GCA_964551785.1 uncultured Eubacteriales bacterium
TCTAAACCCTTTCGGATGAACCTTTTGACCCACCGGTTATCCCTCCTTCTTTTCACTGACTATGACAGTTACATGGCTGGTCCGCTTGGCAATTGAATCTGCCCGACCCATTGCTCTAGGCTTAAACCGCTTAATTGTCGGACCCCCGTCTACAAAAGCTTTCGCAACATACAGGTTATCTGCATTCATCTCATAATTATGCTCAGCATTGGCTACTGCAGATTTTACCGCCTTCTCAATTGCTTCAGTCGCTTTGTTAGGGGTGAATTTCAAAATAGCCAGTGCTTCAGTAATCGCCTTTCCCCGGATGAGATCAATAACATGGCGTGCTTTCCGGGGTGACATGCGAATATATTTAGCAACTGCTTTCGCTTCCATTTTTAAACCCCCTCTCACCTAGTTATCTGACTCCCGAAGACCTCTCGTTGCCACTATGGCCCTTATAGGTTCTCGTTAGGGCGAACTCGCCCAGTTTGTGGCCAACCATATCTTCAGTTATATAAACCGGAATATGCTTGCGTCCATCATGCACCGCAATTGTGTGCCCGACCATTTGTGGGAAGATTGTGGAACGACGTGACCAAGTTTTGAAAACTCTTTTCTCATCCTTGGCATTCATCTCGTCAATCCTCTTTAGTAGGTAATCATCACAAAAAGGTCCTTTTTTCAGGGATCTACCCATATCATTACGCCTCCCTTCCAACCGGATAACAGTTAATTACTCTAGTTAGAGTTACCTCTAACTGCTTAGAGTTGCCCTAACTACTTAGTCCGTCTCTTAACAATTAATTTATCACTGGCATTTTTCTTCTTCCGGGTTTTAGCTCCAAGTGCAGGCTTGCCCCAAGGAGTAACCGGGTTACGTCCGATAGGCGACCGGCCCTCACCACCACCATGTGGATGGTCAACAGGGTTCATAGCCACACCCCGGTTAGAAGGTCTGATTCCCAACCAACGGGAACGTCCAGCTTTACCAATGGTAATGTTTTCATGGTCTAGGTTACCCACTTGACCAATGGTAGCCCGGCAATCCAACAGGATTAAGCGAACTTCACTGGATGGCATCCTGACATGGGCATATTTGCCTTCCTTTGCCATTAACTGTGCAGATGTTCCAGCTGAACGGACCAACTGCGCGCCTTTTTGGGGCTTCAGTTCAATATTATGGATAACTGTACCCACTGGAATGTTCCGTAGGGGTAGCGCATTACCCACTTTAATGTCAGATTCAGGGCCGGAATAAATTACAGTACCAACCTTGAGACCAACAGGGGCTACTATATAGCGCTTTTCACCATCAGCATAATGCAATAAAGCTATTCTAGCACTTCTGTTAGGATCATACTCTATAGTAGCAACCTTAGCAGGAATGTTGTCCTTATCCCGCTTAAAGTCAATAATTCGATACATTCTCTTATGCCCACCACCACGGTGCCTGACTGTCAAGTGACCATGGGAGTTACGCCCAGCGGTTTTCTTGAGTGGCGCCATCAGGGACTTTTCGGGTTTGTCGGTTGTTATCTCTTCAAAGGTAGAAACGGTAACAAACCGGCGTCCCGGAGAGGTGGGTTTAAAGGATTTGATAGCCATTTAAGGTTTCCCTCCTTCTCTCACGACTTTCTGCTTATACACCGTCGAAGACTTCGATCTTGTCCCCATCTTTTAAGGTGACAATAGCTTTCTTCTTATCGGAAGTTTTTCCAACGTGACGACCAACTCTTTTTTTCTTGCCCTTCACGCTGATAGTTTTTACATCAGTTACTTTTACGGAAAAAGCCTTCTCTACAGCATGCTTAATCTCGATTTTGTTGGCATCAGGATTAACCAGGAAGGTGTATTTGTTTTCAGCCAGCAGGCTCATAGTTTTCTCAGATACCACTGGTTTTTTCAAGACATCATATGGACTACGCATTATGCCAACACCTCCTCTACCTTAGCCACTGCCTCTTTAGTAATAACCAGTTGGTCATACTTCAGAAGGTCATAAACGTTGATACCACTTGCTTGAACTGGCTTAATCCCTGGAATGTTCCGAGCAGATTTTGCCACATTGAGATCGATATCTCCAGTAACCACTAAGGCTTTTTTAGCTACCTTGAGGTTGCTGAGGATGCTGATCATTTCTTTTGTCTTAGGCTCAGCAAGAGCTAATTGATCTAAAACGATAATTTCTCCAGCTAGCACCTTAGAAGAAAGAGCTGACCTTAACGCCAGTCTCCTGACCTTTTTAGGAATTGTAAAACCATATTTTCTGGGTTTAGGACCAAAAGTAATTGCCCCACCCCTCCAAATCGGAGATCTTGTAGTACCATGACGGGCACGACCTGTACCTTTTTGTTTCCATGGCTTTCTACCACCACCGGCTACTTCACCACGGCTTTTAGTTGAATGAGTGCCCTGACGCTCAGCAGCCTGCTGCAGTATTACTGCATCAAAGAGGACGTGTTCATTAGGCGTAATGCCAAACACTTCATCCTTGAGCTCTACTTCGCCGATCTGCTCACCATTTACGTTATATAATGCAACTTTCGGCATCTCAAGCTTTCCTCCTTTCCGACCGTCTCTTTAACCTTTAACGCTGTTTTTAACAATCAACAGACTGTTTTTAGGTCCTGGAACAGCGCCTCTTACGATTAATAGGTTACGTTCAGCATCAACTCTAACTACTTGCAAGTTCTGAACAGTAACTCTTTCGCCACCCATGCGTCCTGGGAGCAAACGACCCTTAAATACGCGAGCTGGGCCTTTTGCGCCGAGCGAACCAGGGCGACGATGATATTTAGAACCATGTGCCATTGGTCCACGGTGGAAGCCGTGACGCTTAATACCACCAGCAAAGCCTTTGCCTTTGGAAGTGCCGACAACGTCTACACTTTCGCCACCTGCAAAAACATCTACACTGATTTGCTGGCCAATCTGATAATCGTCAACGTTTTCTAAGCGGAACTCTTTTACAAATCGCAAGGATTTAATTCCTGCTTTGCCAAAATGCCCCTTAGTTGGCTTGTTCACCAGTTTTTCTCTGATTTCACCAAAGCCCACTTGGATGGCATTATAACCATCAGTTTCAGCGGTCTTTTTCTGAACTACAACACAAGGACCGGCCTCGATGACGGTTACAGGAACCGCCTTGCCTTCTTCGGTAAAGAGCTGAGTCATGCCTAACTTTTTACCCAAAATTCCTTTCACCACGAATCGCCACCTCCTGTACAATCAATACCTTCAAAGTCCACGCCGCCTGGCGTGCCACTCTTGCTCATAAAAAAATTACAGTTTAATTTCGATGTCCACACCTGCAGGCAGGTCTAGGCGCATTAAAGCATCGACAGTTTTGGGTGTTGGCTCAAGGATGTCGATTAGACGCTTATGTGTTCTCATTTCAAACTGTTCACGGGAATCCTTGTTAACATGCGGAGACCTTAAGATTGTATAAATATTCTTCTCAGTCGGCAATGGGATCGGTCCAGCCACCGAAGCACCTGTTCTCTTGGCGGTCTCGACAATCTTCTCAGCCGATTGGTCTAATATTTTGTGATCAAAAGCCTTCAGCCGGATTCTGATTTTTTGCTTACTCATTATAATTAACCTCCTTTTCGCCCGATTTTACGGACATTCTCAGTGAAAATTCCCTTTTCCCGGCAGAAAAGCAACCTTTCACCTCATCGCCTGTCATACAGCCAACAATGATATATTATATCTGATTTACCTGCAAATTACAAGGCCCTTTAATCGATCGGCTAAAAATATTCTATGCTTGTAAAGGGCTGGATAGCCAAGTAGCGCAATCATTGTGAGATTGCACTACTTGGTATATGCAAACTACCTTTTATCTCTTATCTGCAGTTATAAAATCCGCTTATGCTTTAACGCCGGATACAACGCCAGCGCCAACTGTACGGCCACCTTCGCGGATTGCAAAGCGCAGACCTTCTTCAATAGCGATAGGAGTAATCAGCTCAACATCTACTTTAACATTATCGCCAGGCATAACCATTTCAATTCCTTCAGAAAGAGTTACAACACCAGTTACGTCAGTTGTCCGGAAGTAGAACTGTGGTCTGTAACCTTGGAAGAAAGGAGTATGACGGCCACCCTCTTCTTTGCTCAGGATGTAGACCTCAGCAGTGAATTTAGTGTGGGGCTTGATACTGCCAGGCTTGGCCAGAACTTGTCCACGCTCGATGTCCTTACGGTCAACACCACGGAGCAGGGCTCCAATGTTGTCACCAGCTTGGGCAAAATCCAACAACTTACGGAACATTTCAACACCAGTACATACAGTCTTGCGAGTCGCTTCGTTTAATCCAACGATTTCAAGTTCTTCGCCGACTTTAATGGTTCCACGCTCAACCCGTCCAGTAGCAACAGTACCACGGCCAGTGATGGTGAAAACATCCTCTACAGGCATTAGGAAAGGCTTATCAATTGCGCGCTCAGGAGTAGGGATATAGCTATCAACAGCATCCATCAGTTCCCAAATCTTGCCACACCATTCGCATTCGCGCTTGCCACAACCACATTCCAGAGCTTTTAAGCCAGATCCGGAAACGATAGGAATATCATCACCAGGGAACTCATAGTAGGATAGCAATTCACGAACTTCCATTTCAACCAGTTCCATCAGTTCAGGATCATCAACCATGTCAGCCTTATTCAGCCAAACTACGATATGAGGAACACCAACCTGACGAGCTAGGAGAATGTGCTCGCGAGTCTGAGGCATAGGGCCATCAGCTGCGGAAACTACTAGGATAGCACCATCCATTTGAGCAACACCAGTAATCATGTTCTTAACATAGTCAGCGTGACCTGGGCAGTCAACGTGTGCATAG
>CAZKEO010000196.1:0-4818 GCA_964551785.1 uncultured Eubacteriales bacterium
CTTCTTTCTCGAAGATAACTTCAACTTGTTTGTCGGTGTCAAGTTTATCTATCCCATGGATAACATTAGGATCTCGTTTCCGACCAGGTCCTGATTTTGGAGCCTTCTTTTACCTAATCTTTTCTATTTCTTTCACAGGGACATATAATGGACTATCCACGCCGAATATTACCCATTTAAAATGATTTAATGTTTCCATCACCCAAGGTGTCCTTTCTCCCTTTATCCATCTCTCTATAACAGTCTCAATTAGGAAGGCTTTATTAATTTGTTCGGATTACCACTCAAAGTCCGGGCAATTATGCAAGAAAAGGCTGGTCTGAAAAAGTAGCGTTTCAAGTTGGACTTGGATAACCGTTGCTGGGGTGCTAAACCACAACGGTTATCTATCTGTTAGCTGTGATAACCGCGTTCGGGCTAGTGGGTTTCGGTAGAGGAGGTAGGGCTATTATGAGAAACTGGCTACTCGGTCTAATGGCACTAGTATTTATTGGGGTGAATGTCTGGTACTTTAGCTCTGCTCCGGCGGATAGACTGCCACTGGTGAAAACAGAAGAAGTCACCGTGATGGAGTTGCACTCACCACCGGGGAAAATTCAAAAAAGCATTACTAATAAACAACAAATCGCTGGAATTATCCGTTATTATAACACCGCAAAGGTTTTGAGAAATAGTTTTGGCACTACACCTACCAAGAAGATCCAACTCAATTTATATGATGGACGGATCATTAATATCTGGCCGCTCAATACGGAAATGGTCAGTATTGGTATCAAAGACCAAGCGGCTTACAAACAATATAATGTCGAAGCTCCGGAATTAGTTGAGTATTTCAATACGATACCAGGAGTTAAGTAAATTAAGCAAAATATGAGGTGAGGACCATGAAACTTTGGGGCGGGCGTTTTGCGAAGGCCACCGACAAAGTAGTGGAAGATTTCCATTCTTCCATTTCTTTCGACCAGCGACTCTACAAACAAGATATTGAAGGCAGTATAGCCCATGCTACTATGCTAGGGAAAGTTGGCGTGATCACTGTTGACGAAGCAGCAACTATTGCCCAAGGACTCCGGACTATCCTCGCAGATATTCAAGCGGGTAAGATAGCCTTCGAGGTAGGAGCAGAGGATATTCACATGAATGTGGAAAAACTGCTGACTGAGCGGATTGGGGAAGTTGGTAAAAAACTGCATACGGCTAGGAGCCGCAATGATCAGGTCGCTCAAGATGTACGGATGTACTTGAAGGAAGAGATCCCAGAGGTTGTCACACTCCGTCAAGCGGTCCAAACCACTTTAATAGATTTGGCAGAAGTGCACCAAGAAACTGTATTGCCTGGGTACACTCATCTCCAGCGGGCTCAACCAATCACCTTGGCACATCACCTACTAGCCTATTTTCAGATGTTTCAACGGGATATCGAACGGCTTCGCGACTGTTACAAACGGACTAATATTCTCCCATTAGGCTCAGGAGCTTTGGCGGGCACCACTTTTCCACTTGACCGGGAATTTGTGGCAGACCAACTCGGTTTTGCTGGGATTACCGCTAATAGTCTCGATGGGGTAAGTGACCGCTACTTTGCCATTGAATTTACCAGCGCTGCTTCCTTGATCATGATGCACCTCAGCCGTTTTAGCGAGGAACTGATCCTTTGGTCAACAATGGAGTTTGGCTTTGTGGAGATGGATGATGCTTACAGTACCGGCTCCTCCATCATGCCCCAGAAAAAGAACCCAGATGTGGCTGAATTAGTACGGGGTAAAACTGGTCGGGTGTATGGAGACCTGATGGCTCTCTTAACAGTGATGAAGTCACTTCCCCTAGCCTATAACAAGGATATGCAGGAAGACAAGGAAGCTCTTTTTGACGCTATTGATACTGTTAAAGGTTGTTTAATCGTCTTTAATCCAATGTTGGCCACTCTTAAAATAAAAAAAGAGCAGATGCGTCAAGCCACCAAGGGGGGCTTTGCTAATGCTACTGATATGGCAGATTATTTAGCCAAAAAAGCTGTACCGTTTAGAACAGCACATGAAATCGTCGGTAAGGCAGTGCTATACTGTACAATTAATCAAAAAGACCTGGAAGAATTAACACTGGAGGAATATCAAGCTTTTTCCCCTGTGTTTGAAACCGATATTTACCAAGCTATCAGCATTGATGAATGTGTCCGGGCGCGGAAGGTCCCTGGCGGACCGGCTCCCGAAGTTGTGCAGGTAGCCTTGGCGCAGGCCCGAGCCTTACTAGCAGAATAAACTAAGTAGAGCTACAGGTCTAACCTAGTAATGCCTACAAGCAGAAAATCTTGAGAGGAAGTTATAGAGTTGCTACAGGTTTAGCCCACCTGACTAAGTTAGTTCAGGTACTGGTTCACTTAACAAATGGTAAAACAGGGCAAGCCAAAGAAGCATTGAAACTGCTGGCCGAGCACGGGATTAGCATTGATATGATTAGTATCCTACCCCAGGGCATTTATTTTATCTTATCTGAAGCAGTTGCCTCCAAGGCAGCGGAGCTCTTACAGGAGGGTGGTTTTACCTCCACTCTGGTCAGGGATTGTGGCAAACTTTCCGTGATCGGGACAGGTATGACCAACATCCCAGGTGTCATGGCTAAATTAATTGATACTCTCCATCAAGCAGGAGTAGAAATCCTCCAAACCTCTGACTCTGAAATCACCATCTCAATTCTGGTTAAGATGGAGCAGCTTAATCTGGCAGTACAGTTGTTGCATGATAAATTTGCCCTCTAACGAGCGCTGAGCAAAAAGTGCCAAACGTAGGATTTAACATAACCCTAACATGATTTGCCTTGACAGTGCTGCCTGCTTTGAGTTAAAATATTCACTAAATACTTATACTATCATAATGCAACAAATCCGTAAAGTTATGACAGGGAAAGCCTTTTTGAACTGTAGGCTACAGAGAGCCGGGGGAGCTGAAAACCGGTGCTGACGCAATTAGGGAATCACCTTGGAACTGCTGACTGAAAGCTATTGGATGCTGCTGCTAAATCAGAAGTATTCTCTAATTATTAAGTTAAGCCGGTTGCGCCGTTATCGCAATGAAGAAGTGGCTGTACTCTAGAGTCAGCAACGTGGGTGGTACCGCGGAAGGTAATAATTGCCTCTCGTCCCTGACGGAATATGTCTGGAGAGAGGTTTTTTTATAACTATTTGGGATAAACACCCAAACAGATAGTTCCAGTGTATTGGATACTCTCTGTCTGGGGTATTTTTACATACTAACAAATTTATTTTTTATGCTTTGAGGAGATAGTCGAGGAAGGAGTGACCTGAAAGTGGGATTAATTATTTACTTGAATGGTGAATATCTGGATGAGGCGGAGGCTAAAGTCTCTGTGTTTGATCATGGTCTATTGTATGGTGATGGTATTTTTGAAGGGATTAGAGCCTATCACGGTCGGGTGTTTAAGTTAACTGAGCACATCGACAGACTCTATGAGTCTGCTAAATCAATCCTACTAGAGATTGGTATCGCTAAAGCAGAAATGCAGGAAATTGTCCTGGAGACCATGCGTCGTAACAACTTACGTGACGGTTACATTCGGTTGGTAGTTTCGCGCGGTAAAGGTGACTTAGGTCTAGATCCCCGGAAATGTCCTAAACCGACTATCTTCTGTATTGGCGCTACCATTCAGCTCTATCCAGAGGAGCTTTATGAGAAAGGCATGGAAGTCCGGACGGTACCTACTCGCCGTAACCTTTCCGAAGCTAGCAATCCCCGGGTCAAGTCCTTAAATTATCTCAATAATATATTAGCTAAAATTGAAGCAGGCTTAGCTGGAATGCCGGAAGCAGTTATGCTGAACCAAGAAGGCTACGTTTCAGAAGCGACCGGAGACAACATTTTTATTATCAAAAAAGGTGCCCTAATTACCCCGCCAGTGCATATGGGTCTACTGGAGGGTATTACTAGAAATACCGTGATGGAAATTGCTGCTGAAAAAGGGATTCCCGTCCGGGAGGATGTCTTTACTAGGCACGATATCTATATTGCAGACGAATGTTTCCTAACTGGAACAGCAGCAGAGTTGATTCCGGTAGTGATGGTAGATGGTCGGATTATCGGAAGTGGTAAGCCTGGACCGATGTTTAACGAGTTGCTGGTTGATTTCCACAAGCTCACGGAAATTGATGGTCCAGAGATTTTTCCGGAGGGGGTAATTTAATTGCGAAGTGATTCAATGAAGACGGGGTTGGAAAAGGCTCCTCACCGTTCCTTGTTCAATGCGATGGGCTATATTGATGAAGAGCTTAATCTGCCACTGATAGGGATTGTTAATTCCCAGAATGAAGTCGTTCCTGGGCATATCCACCTAGATACCATTGCTGCAGCTGTCAAAGCTGGGGTCAGGATGGCTGGGGGGACTCCCATGGAGTTTCCGGCCATAGCTGTTTGTGATGGGATTGCCATGAATCATACTGGGATGAAATATTCACTGGCCAGTCGGGAATTAATTGCCGACTCGATTGAAGTAATGGCACGAGCACACACCTTTGATGGTCTGGTGCTAATTCCGAATTGTGATAAAACTGTGCCTGGCATGCTAATGGCAGCAGCCAGGTTAAATATCCCCACCATTGTGATTAGTGGTGGTCCGATGTTGGCAGGAAAATTCCAGGGCAAGAATGTTCTCCAGTGACGAGTATTTGAAACGGTTGGCGCGGTAGGTTGCGGTAAAATGACGGTCGCCGAACTAGGGGCGCTAGACGAGAAGGCTTGTCGTGGGTGTGGTTCTTACTCAGGATTGCTTAACGCCAATTCCCTTACCTGTCTGATCGCTGTCCTGGGG
>CAZKEO010000197.1:0-4813 GCA_964551785.1 uncultured Eubacteriales bacterium
GGGATGTATTGTTAAATACCACAAAAAAACATATTAATATTAATGTGCCCATCACCTTAAAGAATTCCAGTCAAGTGATGGGGGTTTTTGATGTTTACCGTGAGGCGGGGACTAAGCATCAATCCATCAAACGGGGACAAATCTTTGGGATCTTATTTATCACCGTTAGTTTTATCGTCTTATATGTGTCACTATATCAAATTGTCAAAAAAGCCTCGATGACGATTGAGCAACAAGACCAGGCTTTAAATATCCTGACAGAACGTTTAGATGATACCCTGGAGTCCCAAGGGAAGAGCCATGTTGGCACAATCAAAGCCTTAATGGGGGCACTTGATGCCAAAGATCGGTATACAGCAGGTCATTGTAGTAGGGTAACTGACTATGCCTTGAAACTAGGTAGGGAGATGGGACTTTCTGAGGAAAGACTTAATATCTTAGAAGAGGCCTCACTCTTCCATGACATTGGTAAAATTGGAGTGCCAGAATTGATTCTCAATAAAAAAGAAGCTTTGAGTAATGATGAATTTGAGATTATTAAGAAGCACTCTGCGATTGGGGCGGACATTATTACTTCAATCAGTGCCTTTAAAGAACATGTGGCCATTGTTCGTCATCACCACGAAAGATGGGATGGTCGGGGCTATCCCAACCAATTAAAGGGTGACGAAATCCCACTAGAGTCCAGGATCTTAGCGGTTGCTGATACTTTTGACGCCATGACAAGTGATCGGCCCTACCGGGGACGGATGCCCAAGGATAAGGCCTTAACCATCATCCGAGAGTGTATTGGGACACAGTTCGACCCCGAAGTTGCAGATAAGTTTTTATCAATAATCTAACGTATGTACAATAAAGAGGTGGGCCACGATGGAAGTAAAAAATTATATGGAAATAGTAGTTCGAGAGGCCCTCAAGCAGGTGTTGGCCAATATGACAGATGTTTGTCAGTGTGAAAGATGCCGACTTGATATGATGGCTTTAGCCTTGAACAACCTTGCTCCCAGGTATACTGTATCACATACAGGGGAAGTCTTTACTAAACTACGCATGTGGGATGCTGACAACCAAGTGAAAATTTTAGCCGAGGTCACCAAGGCTGCTATGCAGGTTGCGGCAAAACCTAATCACTCCTAGGAAGATGCGATGTAAATTCCTGTACTAAAAGTGGACTGAACCAACCTTTGGATGGTTTCAGTCCACTTTATGTTCGTAATAAAGGATATTTTGTGATGGTATTATACAAAATTGCTTTTTAAGTTTTAACGGAATATTCGTAAGGTAAGCTTCAGCTTGGCCAGTTGCAAATCCCTGCTACCACCGATGTGCATGCCATGTGTGCGGACGCCCTGAGTTGCACAATAATTAGCGATTTCGAAATTGGAGACAATCATTCCCCCAGAGCTTTTAGCTAATTCTAGGGAGTCGCCCAGATGGTCACTATGCCCATGGGAAATTAAAATTAGGTCAGCCTGAATATCGGCTGGGGATAGTGTGGGAAAGGGGTAACCAGTTAAAAATGGGTCTATGACAATACGGCCTTTTTCCCCAATTAGCAAAAAGCCGGAGTGGCCGAGATAAATTAGCTTCATTTATTTTCGCGCCTAGTGTACCATGTCAAGGTTAGTTTGACAAGCTTTAGCAATAGTAATGCGGAAAATGTCTTGCTAATATGTATAAATAATCACACTAAAGGTTAGATTATTGCCAATTGTAATGTGTGAGGAGGAACTATTTTGGCTAAAAACCGTGAAGCAAAGAAACCGAAAAAGGAAAAATTGCCTCAGGTGGATTTGTTGAATCCAACAGGGCTAATTGATGCAACAGGAGAGGTCAGCAAGAACCGTAAAAACAAATAAGCAGATGGCAGTTGGACGGGTCGGCCTTGGGGTCGTGCCCGTCCACTTCATTTGTGGGGATGCTGTCGCCGGTCGGTGTTTGCCGGTCGGTTACCTGCCTATTTGGGGATGGCCGGGCTGGTACCGGTAGGTCCGGAGTTGTTTAGTTCCATACCTAGCAGTTCTAAGCTGGGTGCTCTAGCAGAAGTTGCCCAACCTTGTCGAGTGGACGTCCGTGTCCACCGCCAAGGCGTTTGGCATCCGTGCCAAACGGGGCAATTTCTGCTGAGCACACTGCGCTAAGAACTGCACGGTACTCCACCAGGCACTCCTAAACCTACCGGTAGCCAGCCCTAAGCCAGCTCTGGAGAAGCAGGTAACCGACCTGGGCCAGCATGGGGGGATGTCCAGGGATCCAACCTGGGCTTGGCATCGGGGGAATGTTCAGGATGCCGACCAGGTAGTGCCTTTTCGTGACAAGGTACCGACCGAGCGAAGCCTCTGGGTATTTGGAAGGATCGACCTGGCCAGCTTTGTGGATAGGGAACCCCTAGGCAACTTTGGGGAGGCAGGTAACCCCCGGGTCAGCTAAGGTGTTGTCGAGCAACCAAGCCTGGTCATGCCTCTGGGAGTTGCTCGGGTTCGGGTTCCCCCTAAGAGCGCCCCACCCCTTTGGGGGCTTGCGGGAGAGCTTTTAGGGGCACCTCCCAGAGACCGGCAAGTCAACAGGGCGGTATCTACTGGTTTGAGGGCAATTTAGTGGAGTACCATAGTAGTTCTTAGCACAGGAGTTCATTGAAATTGACCTTGGAGATAGGACGTCGACAACCTCATCGGTGAACATGGACGTTCACTCGATGAGGTTGGTCAATTTCAATAGTGCTACTGTGCTTAGAACTACTAGGTATGGAACTACTTGCCCCAAACCAGTAGTACCTGCCCTGTGACCCCAACCAAAGGACCCCAAATTAAACCCCAGCAAGGACCCCAAATAACAGCATTAAATTGTTTGCCCTAATTAGCAGGACACCATACACGTCACGCCGAAATATAGAGCGTGACCCAGAGTTAAGCTAAAGTTGACATAAAGAAGGTGAGAGCTTTGTTTGTCCATCTCCATACTCATACTGGCTACAGCCTGTTAGACGGAGCGAGCCGGATTGACCGACTGGTGGCGAAAGCTGCTGAATTAAAGATGCCTGCCCTGGCGATTACCGATCATGGGGTTATGTTTGGTGTGGTGGATTTCTATAAATCCTGTCAAAAGCATGGGATCAAGCCGGTGCTGGGTTGTGAGGTCTATGTGGCCCCACGGGGGATGGAGGATCGCGAGCCCCGAGTAGATGAATCTGCTTACCACCTGGTTCTACTAGCCGAAAACCAAGAAGGTTATCGTAATTTAATGGAGTTAGTTTCCCAGGGTTTTACCCGTGGGTTTTATTATAAACCAAGGGTTGATAAGGAATTATTACGTAAATATAGTGCGGGTCTAATCGCTTTAAGTGGTTGTCTTGGTGGAGAGGTAGCTAACCTTTTGGTTCAAGATCAACCGCAATTAGCGCGCGCAGCTGCTCAATCCTATCAGGAGATTTTTGGTCAGGACAACTTTTACCTGGAGCTGCAAAATCATTTTCTGGAAGAACAAGGCAAGGTGAACCGAGCCTTAGTTAGGCTTGCAGAGGAACTAAGGATTCCCTTGGTGGCCACCAATGACCTTCATTACGTGGCTCGTGAGGATGCTTACATCCAAGATGTCTTACTGTGCATTCAAACTGGCAAGAATTTAGAAGATCAGGACCGCATGAGATTTGATACCCAGGAGTTTTACCTGAAAAGTGTAGACGAAATGCGTCAAGTGCTAGGTGAATACCCAGAGGCCTTGGTCAACACGGTCAAAATAGCGGAACGCTGTAATGTTGACTTGGAATTCGGGCATCTCTATTTACCTGATTACGAGGTTCCTGAGGGCTACACCCTGGATACCTACCTAGAAGAACTTTGCCGGCTGAAAGCCCAAGAGAGGTACCGCCCATCTATAATAGCTGCTGAGGTTGAGCCAGTAGCCAGCAGCGGGGATAATGACGAGCCAGTTGTTAATGGAAGCTCTAGCCAGCTAGAGGATAGCTTAAGTCCTGAAGTGGAAGCTAGACTAAGTTTTGAACTGGATGTCATTCGCCGAATGGGCTATTCGGGATATTTTCTAATTGTTTGGGATTTTATCCGTTACGCTAGAGAAAAAGGAATTATGGTAGGCCCGGGCCGAGGCAGTGCCGCCGGAAGTATGGTAGCCTATGTCCTGGGGATTACCAATATTGAACCTTTGCAGTATAATTTACTATTTGAACGATTTCTGAACCCCGAACGCGTTAGTATGCCTGATATCGATATTGATTTCTGCTTCGAACGCCGAGGGGAAGTAATTGAATATGTCATAGAAAAGTACGGTGTAGACCGGGTTTCCCAGATTATCACCTTCGGTACGATGCTGGCTAGAGCTGCTATCAAGGATGTTGGGCGAGTGATGGATTTGTCGTATGGCGAAGTAGATAAAGTCGCCAAACTTATTCCGCCCGAACTGGGCATGACTATCGAGCGGGCTTTAACTATCTCGGCCGAATTACGCCAGCTTTATGAGAATGACCTGCGTATTAAAAAACTGATCGACACAGCTGCGGCCTTAGAAGGGATGCCTCGACATGCCTCGATTCATGCCGCAGGTGTAGTGATAGGCAAAGAACCCTTAACCCATTATCTGCCTTTGTACCGGACTTCGGATGGTGTGGTTAGTACTCAGTTTGCCAAAGAATCCGTGGAAGAGATTGGTCTGCTAAAGATGGACCTCCTGGGTTTGCGGACCTTAACAGTTATTAGGGATGCCTTAATTAATATCAAACGTTCGACCGGACTGGAGCTAGATATCAATGAGATTCCCTTGGATGACCACAAAACCTATGAAATGCTCAGTAAGGGTGATG
>CAZKEO010000198.1:0-4808 GCA_964551785.1 uncultured Eubacteriales bacterium
TGTCTCAGAAAGGTGTTGCTTCCATAATTCCGACTCTGGTAATAGTAGCCGGATTGGTTGTTGGGGTTTATTTTATTAATGAGAGGACTGGGTTTTTGTCTAAGGCTTTGGAGATAATGGGGCCTTCTAAGAGTGCTACTATTAAAATTCCTTTCAGATCTCCGCAGCCTTCGAATATAGCAACCGGGTCAGCAACACCTGCTACAAGTTCTGCTAAACCTAAAGCTACGGCTACTGCTTCCGCTTCTGTTGATCCCAAAGTCATGGGCATCGGAGTAGTGCCAGCAGTTGAGCGTGCTTTGAAGTTTGCTAACCTGTCCAAAGATGATATTGGTTATTGGGAATTAAATGAGGCCTTTGCAGCGCAGTTTCTAGCCGTCAATCGGGAACTTAAGCTGGATATTAATAAAGTGAATGTGAACGGCTCAGGCATTTCTGTTGGTCATCCAATTGGTTGTACAGGGGCACGGATTACTGTTTCTCTGATTAATGAAATGCGTCGTCGCGGCGATCGTTACGGGTGTGCGTCGCTTTGTGCCGGTGGTGGGCCTGCTGTAGCAATTATTGTTGAGGCAATTTACTAGTTTCGTTTTGTGAGGGAGAATTGGAGGGGGAAGAGAAATGAGTTACATTTACACAGAAGAGCAAGATGTCATGCGCAAAACAGCGCGCAAGTTCTCTGAAAAGGAAATTATGCCGGTAGCGGGTGAGCTAGACGAAAAACATGAGTTTCCTGCGGAGATAGTCAAGAAGCTCCACGAAGTGGGTTTATTGACCATTGGGGTGCCAGAAGAATACGGTGGTCCTGGAGCTGATACCATTTCCCAAGCCTTAGTCTGTGAAGAAATTAGTTATGGGGATGCTGGTTTAGGAACTACCCTAGCAGCAAGTTGTTTATTAGGTGCCAACCCCGTGCTAGTCGCTGGCACCCATGAACAGAAAACCAGGTTCTATAACATCTTGAACGAAGGTAAGTTAGCTGCATTTGCCCTAACCGAGCCAGGAGCAGGTTCTGATGTGGCGGGGATGTCCATGACTGCTAAGCGGGATGGAGATTTTTACATCCTCAATGGAACTAAGCAGTTTATCACCAACGGTTCGGTTGCTGATGTCTATACTACTTTTGCTACTATGGACAAAAGTTTAGGCAGTAAGGGTATCGTGGCCTTCTTCGTCGAAAGAGACACCCCTGGAATTAGTGTCAGTAAAAATGAAAATAAAATGGGTATTCGCACATCTGATACCACCCAGGTAATTTTCGAAGATGTCAAAGTACCTGTGGCCAATCGTTTAGGAGAAGAAGGCCAAGGCTTTAAGATTTGTATGGAAGCCTTAGATATTTCCCGGCCGATGATAGCAGCTTTAGCTGTTGGCGTTGCCCAGGCTGCTTATGAAGCTGCTTTAGCCTATGCTAAAGAGCGCAAGGCCTTTGGCAAACCAATTGCTGCTTTCCAAGCTATTCAGTTCATGCTAGCTGATATGGCGATGGGCATTGAAGCTTCCCGTTTGTTAGTGCACAAAGCTTGTGCCCTACGCGATGCTGGCAAACCCTTTGGTTTGGTCGCTTCCTATGCCAAGTGTTTTGCTGGAGATCATGCCATGAAGGTAGCTGTTGATGCTGTCCAGATTCTCGGCGGATATGGTTATGTTAAAGAATATCCAGTAGAGAAGTATATGCGTGATGCTAAGATTATGCAGATCTATGAAGGCACCAACCAGATTCAACGGGTTGTTATTGCAGCCAACATCCTGAAATAAGGCACCGAATTTCAGTACTTCCTTAAAGCAGAAGTATACAGCAAAAGTTGATAACTATCGCCATTGCTACAATTCATTATAAACGCCCTGGCTTACGCCAGGGCACTTTTTTGTTCCAAAAGCAAATAAAAGGATATTCCCTAATTAGTAAGCGAATACTGAAAAAGATTACTTGGAGCTAAGCTCAAGAAAGGTTGGGATATTGATGCTACGCTTGAGCCGCTTTAATTGGAGAACTATTATTGGTATTATCGTCCTAATAAGTGTAGCTGGATTTGCCTACCGGCCATTACTAGCGGATATTGTTGGGTTACTATGGACACCTCGAGAAATTGCTGGTGAGCAGCTTCAGTTTAGTGAACGCACCTTGATTGTCGCACCTCATCCTGATGATGAAAGTTTGGGTGGGGCCGGACTAATCATTAAAGCTCTGGCGGCACGCAAAAAGGTGTTGGTGGTGATTATGAATAGTGGAGATGGGTATAGAAGTGCGGTTATTAAAAATTACGGGATTGAAGCTCCGCAACCACAAGACTTTCGACGGTTAGGTGAAGCGCGCCACTTGGAATCATTACAGGCTATGAAGCGTTTGGGTTTGTCAGAACGAGATGTGGTTTTTCTGGGTTATCCAGACGGGGGGACCAATGGTCTTTGGGAAGTTGATTGGGATTACGATAAGCTCCATGCCAGCTTAAATGGTCGGACAAGCTCGCCGTATGCTTTTAGCTATGAGAAGGAGGCCCCCTATTGTGGGGCCAATGTTGTTAAGAACTTATCTGAGATAATTCAGACCTTTAAGCCCTCGGATATTCTCTATCCTGACCCCAATGATCAGCACCATGACCATTGGGCCACGAACGCCTTTGTTAAATATGTGCTGATTAAGCAGGATTTTCAGGGCAGGGAATGGACCTATCTAGTCCATCGGGGTGATTTTCCCACACCGTGGGAGTATTATCCGTACTTGCCGTTACATCCCCCTGTTGTTTTACAAAACCTAGATACCAGCTGGTTTACCTTGTCAATGAATGAACAGGAAAAAACCATTAAATTACAGGCTATCGAGCAATATACTACCCAGATCAAGGTGATGGGGCGATTTCTCAAGGCTTTTATCAGGGAGAATGAACTATTGGGGAAATATGTGGACCCGGTTCTGCCAATTAGCCAAACACCATTGGAGCTTAAACGGGGGAGCAAGTTCCCTTATGCCCAATTTCGTGATGCTTATGCTGATAATATCAGGACAGAAATAGCACCTGAGGCTGATATCATTACCGTAGGGGGGGTTAGAATAGCAAATCAGCTTTACCTTGGCGTTGAGACCCAAGGATCGATTAGCCCAAGCATTAAGTACAATATACGAGTTAGGTTGTTTCGACCCGAGGGTGAGCAGAGATTAGACTTGACGATAACGGATTCAGTGGTGAGCGCCAAGCGGTTAGCTTCGAACAGTCTCCTGCTTCCCCCAAAAGTAGCGGTGACGACACAAGAGCATCAGCTCTGGCTAGCCATGCCGAGCGACATCTTAGATGGGACAACTGGACTATTCTTGAGTGTCGATACCTACAAAAATAAAAAGAGAATTGACAAAACGGCCTGGCGATTGCTTAAGGTGCAACCAACCAGGCCGTTGTAAAAATAGAAAGATTTGCTTAGTGACTAACTTTTATTCAAAGTCGGATCGGGACCGATAGGTTCTGTTGTATCCAGGTGTCCCCAAATACTTTCCAGTTTTTGTCCCTCTAGCAGGAACTGGACTTTGCTTATTTCGGGTACTTGGGTCAGGGTGTTAACTATTGAATAAACGGTCATCATTTCTCCCGCAGTTCCGCCCCAGTGCTTGGTTTGGGCATCTTGAGAAAGATTTACCTTGGCAACACCTTGTTTGATTTCTAAACTCAGTAGTTTAGTACCTTGGGGAATAGTTTGATTGAGCCCCTCCAGCTGAGGCCCCTTGATTAACTCTTGCAGCAGCAATTCCGGCAGAGTTTTTCCATCCTCAGATACTTGGCGCTGTTCGGGTTGCAAAAATTCGGCATTCTTATCTCCAAAGAATAATGTAAGTTTAACCATCTCTGGTTGCGACTGAGGCTGAGGTGCTACCTTAGGCACAGGGTTTGTCTCAGGAGTCTTTTCGGCCTTTTTAGTGCCACTACAGCCCATTAAACTCACAACACTTAGGATAACTAGGATAGCTAGAAGAAACAGCTTGATGTTACGTTTCATCATATCTAATACCCCCTTTATAGAAAAAGTCACCAGTTTCGCAAAGCCTCATTACGCAGCTCGCTTGATATTAAAAGGGTAGTTGCTGTTGTATGCAACTACCCTTTGTGTGCTGTAATTTTTATGTTACGCCTCTACTGCATGGAAATGGACATAACAGCTACGACCTTGTCACCAGACTTAAACGGCACGTAAACCTTTTGGTAGGAGCCAATTGAAGCTCCGCCACCCATCCCGCTGCTACTTCCAGCAGAAGGTTTTCCGCTTTGAATAGTTTCTGCAACTTTGGGAGGAGTAGGATAACCAGTTAGGACTCTTTCATTTGTTTGGGAGTTTTTAACTGTAGAGGAAACGCGATCTTGACCTACAAAAACAGAAACCATACTACCAGGGTAAGCTTTTTCTACAGCATCAGCGATACCATAGTTTTTGTTTTCAGTATAGTTACCTTTACTGAGCGTAGTTCCAGATACCTTCCACTCACCAGGATACTTTTCATCCAAAAGTTTGTTGATATCAGCAGCAACTTTTTCAGCATCCAATGGCTTGGAAGCTGGTGCCTGCTGTGTTGGTGGCATTTGACCTTGTTGTTGTTTCTGGGTTGTTGGTGGTGTAGTAGGTGCTTTATTAGCACATCCAGTAGCACTTGCTATGAGTGCTAGACCTACAGCGGCTATTACTAATGTTTTCTTATTCATGGCTCCTCCTTTGTTTTTCGGCCTTGGGCCAACCTATCATGCTACAATTTATTATAACCACTTTTTGTGGCAAATGCGAGTATTTTTCGAGAAAATCATCTTTTTTTCTGGATGACTCCAGTA
>CAZKEO010000199.1:0-4795 GCA_964551785.1 uncultured Eubacteriales bacterium
TAACTGTAGCAATTCTTTGTGTAATTTTTCATCTTTTTGAATGTTTTTTAGATCATAATAAAGTTCCATGTTCACACACATGGCTCGGTTAGCCAACTCGCCATACATGACATAAGCCCCAGTTTCATCTTGAATAGCAGTAGCTAAACCAGTTTGAAAATTTGGGATAGCCTTTTCGGGCATATCCATTACCATATGCATGTGACAAGTGAGTTTGGTAAGCCACTTAGCAAGGGTAAGTGCGTGAGCATTTTCATCTCTTCTGATGCCCAAGATGGTGAACCTATCTAAATCTGTTGGAGCCATACGAGCCAACACCGTATAGTGAGCCATTGCTTCCTGTTCATCTTGGAGAGCCGACATCAGGTCGGATACCAGCTTTTGATAGACCATTATTATCACCTATCCTTTTAGACAACATAGCAATATAATTGTGCTACAATATATTATTATAATCTTGGAAAATAGTGACGAATATGTTAAAAGAGGTGCAGCAATTTGTATTGGAAGAACAGCAGAATTAAACTTAGTTATTCTTTTATAGGCTTATTTTTAATAGCTACCGTTCTGCTGGGTTTAATGCTGTTCACCAGTCATTATCACCTTGTAGAAAAAGTACTCAAGGAAACTTCGTATCGTAACCAGAGTGTTATAACACAAAAGCAACTAGAGTTTATTAACAGCTGGTATTCGGAACGCAAAAAAGACATGGTTACCCTCGTTGATACTAGGGTAGTATATACCCTAAACAAGTCAGGTATGGCAGGTCTTTTCGAGAATTTCACCAAAAAAAACCCGGAGTATGAAAGAATTGCCTTTGTCGGGTTGAACGGCAAGATTGAGGTAAATAGTAAGTGGAAAAACGGCATAAGTCTAAAAGACCGCGATTATTTTAAGGCTGGTTTAGAAGGACAGTATTTTATTTCTCAGCCTTTTCAAAGCACCTTGACTGGCAAACCGATTATTATCTTTACCGAACCAGTTAAGGCTAATGAAAGAGTAGTAGGGGTAATGCTTGGTGTTGTAAACCTTGATACGCTAAATGACATTATGATTGATAATCACAGTTATTTGGATACCTATTTAGTAAATATGGAAGGCTATCTTATTACCAATCCGAAGTATAGTAAGCAGATCCAAGGTTATAAAACCCTTCAGACTAAGGTGCTGTCCGAAGGGGTCAAAAAAGCTATGGTAAGTAAGTACGACACTGGAGAATATCAAAACTATGCAGGTGACACTGTTTTAGGCTCCTATCGTTTAATTCCAGAGTACAAATGGATTATGGTGGCGGAAATAAATAATTCAGATGTTTTACAAAGTGTTCAAGATAATCAAAGGGACATTGCGGGGTTAACTTTTGCGGTAATATTAGCGGGAGTGATTCCGATCGGGATATTTTTCTCCTATTTAATTACTAAACCTGTGAAGAAGTTAACCAATATGGTTAATAACGTTTCAAGAGGCAAGTGGGATCAACGAGTAAAGGTTTGGTGGTCATTCCGAGAAATTGCCACTTTAGCAGAAGCAATTAATCGAATGGCAGAAATTATTGAGAAAAATGAAGAGGAAATCCAGGCCAACCATGAAGAACTTTTGGAAAAGAACCGTTTATTAGAGCAGTTAGCAATAACTGATCATCTAACCCAAGTTTATAATAGACGCTATATCTTAGGGAGAATGCCTTCAGAATTAGCGCATGCTAACAGGTATGGAGAGCAGATTACGACTATCATGCTTGACCTCGATTATTTTAAGAAAGTTAATGATACCTTTGGTCATAATGTAGGGGATCAGGCCCTGCTAGGAGTAGTAGAAGTAATTAAACAAACCATTCGTAAAGCAGACATTCTAGGGCGCTGGGGTGGAGAGGAGTTTATTCTCATTTGTCCAAATACTGGACTGCAAGCAGCTGTTGCCCTAGCGGAGAGAATTCGTACTAAAGTTGAAGAAGTTGAATTTACCACACCTGATGGGGTCAGGCTCTACCTTAGTCTTAGTATGGGTGTTTCCGCCTTCTGTCATCTCTATCCTACCTTTGAGCAAGATATTGAAGACATGATTATTAGAGCAGATAAAGCTTTATATAAAGCGAAACACCTAGGCAGGAATCGAGTAGAGGTTGACGAACAGGGTTAGAGCGTAACGATATAGTTAGGTAATTTAAAGCTAATTTTAAATTACCTATTTTTTTTGTTTAAATAAAAAAACATTTTTTTAAGAAGGAAAATAAAAAGATTTGTCGAAATATTCACTTAGCAAAATGGTCAGACCATCAGACGTGTGGACAATCAGACAGATGCTGGATTGACAGTAACTATATAGAGGAGGGTGAAGTATGATTATCAAGGAATTAACAGAAATAGTTGGTGTAGCTAGTGTACTGACTGAAAAGGCTGATTTAATAACTTACAGCTATGATTCAACAGCTGATATGCCTCGCAGTATGCCGGAAGTAGTGGTATTACCATCAACAACAGCAGAAATTCAAAAGCTGGTTAAATTAGCTCGCGAGAAGGGCTTGGCTATCTACCCTAGAGGCGCAGGAACTAATTTAAGCGGGGGAACCATTCCGTTAAAGGGTGGTCTGGTGCTCTCTTTTCAAAAAATGAATCAAATTACTGATATGGATCCCGAAAACCTAACAGCAACAGTTCAACCTGGGGTAATTATTCAAGACCTGAATAATTTGGTAGCCAAACATGGTTTGATTTATCCCCCTGATCCAGGTACTGTAGCTACTGCTACCATGGGTGGAAGTGTGGCTGAATGTTCTGGAGGCTTAAGGGGCCTCAAGTATGGGGTTACCAAGCATTATGTTATGGGTATGGAAGTAGTACTAGCTAATGGTAATGTTGTTCGCTTTGGTGGTAAAACAGTAAAGAATGTTACCGGTTATGACTTTACAGCTTTATTTGTTGGTTCTGAAGGTACCTTAGGGATAATTACTGAAATTACCGTGAAGTTAATTCCAGCACCGAAACATAGGAAGTCAATTCTGGCTCTATTTACGGACCTAAAGAACGCAGGGAACGCGGTAACAGAAATTGTCAAAGCTCACGTTATTCCAGCTACCTTGGAAATTATGGATAAGACTACCATCAATGTGGTGGAAAATTATGCCAAAGTGGGTCTGCCAACTGATGTAGAAGCCTTACTCCTAATTGAAGTTGATGGAATGGCGGTTGAATTGGTGGAAGCCGAGGCTCAAGTGGTTCAAAGAGTAGTGAAAGAAAATCATGGTACTATTCAAATAGCTAATTCTAATCAAGAAAGAGATAACCTATGGGCAGCAAGACGGGCAGCGTTGCCAGCACTTGCCCAACTAAGTCCTACCACGGTATTAGAGGATGCCACTGTACCACGTAGTCGAGTCACTGAAATGTTAGTAAGCATCCAAGAGATTGCTGCCAAATACAAGCTTAATATTGGAACTTTTGGACATGCTGGTGATGGTAATTTACACCCTACCATTTTAGCGGATGCCGGAAACAAAGAAGAAATGAAGCGAGTTCATCAAGCTGTAGATGAAATCTTTGCAGCTGCGCTCAAATTAGGTGGCACATTATCAGGTGAGCACGGGATTGGTATGGCTAAAATGAAATACCTCCAAGATGAGTTAGGGGTGAATGGGACGGCTTTAATGAAAAGGGTTAAGGAAGCCTTGGACCCTGAAAACATCCTCAATCCTGGCAAAATGATACCGCTGAAAGGGGAGTAAGCTAATGTCAGGTATCTATGATGATCTCAAGTATGTGAAAGATGAGTTGTCTAAATGTATGAAATGTGGAAACTGCATGGCAGTTTGCCCCATCTACATTACTGAAAAAACTGAGGGCGGTGTAGCCCGCGGCAAAATATCTTTAGTTGAAGCAATTTTAAGTGAGAGCTTAGACTTAAATGACAAAGATACCATCCACAAATTATTTAACTGTCTTGTTTGTAAGTCCTGTATGCAAAACTGTCCTACCAAAGTTAATTTTGACCGGATTATCTTTGCTGTGAGAGCAGCGATAGCAAGACAACAAGGTCTGCATCCTATCAAACGGGTTATTTTTGAAGTAATGAAAAAACAAGCGTTGTTTGATACAGGCATGAGATTGGGAGGCAGAGTGCAGGGTTTATTATTTCGTCGTCACCCTAGTAAAAAAGCGCTCTACCCGCGCTTTGCGATGGGACTAAGCTTAAAAAGGATTATCCCTCCGCTCCAGTCAGTGCCATTTCGCAGTCAAGTTAGCAGGTTGCCTAAACTAGTAAAACCTCAAATGCGCGTAGCTTTTTTCACAGGTTGCTCCATTAATTACATCTTTCCCCAAGTTGGGTTAGACGTCATAGAAGTATTACGTGAAAACGGAGCTGAGGTCGTGATCCCGAAGGAACAACAATGCTGTGGGATTGCTGCTTTTGCTCATGGAGACATTGCCAGTGCCCGGGAGTTAGCACGCAAAAATTTGGATGCCTTCGAAGACTGTGGCGCTGAGTATATCGTTACCGCTTGTGGTTCTTGCGGAGGGTCGTGGCAGCATGAATTTAAGGAGCTATTAGCAGAAGACCCAATCTACCTAGCAAAAGCAAATTACTGGAGTTCTCGCACCCACGATATTTCAGTGTTGTTAACGAAATTTCTTAATTTCAGGTTACCTAAGGGTAATGTGCAGACAGAGGTAACGTATCACGACCCATGCCACTTGAAAAAAACAATGCATGTCAGTGTGGAGCCAAGAGGAATTTTACAATCCATTCCGTGCGTGACTTTGAAGGAAATGGCAAAACCAGATGCTTGATAGGGTAGTGG
>CAZKEO010000200.1:0-4793 GCA_964551785.1 uncultured Eubacteriales bacterium
GGTGTTTGGGTACGGGTGAGTCCACGGGCTTGGCGTCGGTTGGGGCGATTACTGCAAACGGCCGTTAGGATTATGGAGCCCAGTATACAATTGGTATGAGTGACCCCCTAATTCCCCCCCGGCTTTCGGAGGCAAAACAGTAGGAGATTATGGATTTAGCAGTTTTGACCTATCAGACTATAGCTTGCCGCGGATTATCACGCATTGATTTTCTAGTCACTAAAGCTGGCAAACCATATATTTTGGAAGTAAATACCTCGCCAGGCATGACCGAAACCAGCCTCTTTCCTGATGCAGCTAGAGCAGCAGGCATAGAATTTCCGGATTTGGTAGATCAACTGGTAAAACTTGCTTTGCAACAGGATTAAGCCTGTATAATAGACGATACCTTGTCGAGTCGACAGGGTATTTTCTGTTTCGATAGAATTAACTGAAAGTATGATGAATGAAGATACTAATCTAAAATAGTAAGGAGTAAGCTCATGACTAAGGTGATCGCAGTTGCTGGGAAAGGCGGCACAGGTAAAACTACTTTTTCTGCACTGGTGGTAAAAGAATTAATCAAGCAAACTCAGGCAAATATACTGGCAGTAGACGCAGATCCCAATTCTAACCTGAATGAGGCGCTAGGGCTGGAACTAAGAGCAACTATTGCCGATATCTTGGACGAACTAAAAAGTTTTTCTGCTATACCACAGGGTATGCCCAAAGATGTCTTTATGGAATATCGTTTAAATCAAGTGCTGATAGAAAGTCCTAAGTTTGATTTGTTAGTAATGGGAGTTCCCCAGGGGAGTGGGTGCTACTGCTACCCTAATGATTTAATGCGGAAACATTTGGAGGTTCTCCGTGCTAATTATGATTATTTAGTGCTGGATAATGAAGCTGGGATGGAACATTTAAGTCGTAAAGTAGTTACTGAGATTGATTTCTTGCTAATCATCAGTGATGCTACAGCACGGGGAGTACGCTCGGCCGATCGAGTAAAGCAAATTGTAGATTCAGTAGGTATTAATGTGAAAAAGGTCGGATTAGTTATAACCAAAACGACAGAAGCAGGAATTAATCCGCTTAATGACGAAATTATGCGTACTGGGCTTGAGCTGATTGGCACTATCCCTTATGATGAAGAAGTAGTTAAGCTGGACTTAGCAGGGGAACCGTTATTTAATCTTACTGCTGAAACAAAAGCTGTACAAGCGGTAGCTGAAATAGTCCAACAAATAGGACTTATTTCCGGAAAAGTTTGATAAGTTCACGGGGAATTATCCTAGGAGGCTCAACTAGATGGTGCAAAAAACTTCCAAACTAACCATAGTCCGCCTCAATCATGGCGTGCTGGAAACGATAGAGGATACAGTAGTTAAGGAAACAGCACTGACAATCTATTTTAATGAGCAGGAATTAGTAACCTTGCTGTGCACACCGGAACATTTAGACGAACTAGCCATCGGGTTTCTAACATCTGAGGGTCTGTTGAAAAATCCAGAGGAGATCTCCAAAGTATACTTAGATCATCAGCAAGGCATTATCAGAATAGCAGCAGTAAAGTCCGAGTCACTTGCGCAGAAACTGTTTTTAAAGCGCTATATCACAACTGGGTGTGGCAAGGGCACGACGTTCTATCATATTATGGATTCAACGCTAGTGAAGAACACTTCAAGTGAATTGGCAATGACGGCAGAGCAGATTTTTAGATTGCTAAAAAAGATGCAAGAAGCGTCAACTCTGTATCATGAGACGGGTGGAGTTCATAGCGCAGCCTTGGCCCAAGGTGATGAAATCATAGTTTTTCGGGAGGATGTTGGTCGCCATAATGCAGTTGATAAAATATTTGGACGTTGTTTTTTAGACCAGATTGCGTTAGACAATAAAGTGTTGCTAACCAGTGGCAGAATTTCCTCTGAAATTCTGCTAAAAGTGGCCAAGCGGGGAGTAGGGATGCTTATTTCACGTGCAGCACCGACCGATTTAGCAGTAAAACTAGCTCAGGAACTCGGAATTACATTAATAGGGTTTGTCCGAGGCATGCGGATGAATATATATAGTCATAAAGCAAGAGTAAACCTCTAAAGACTAGAGAGATTTTGAGCGGAGTAGGTGAGGCCACATTGGAGACAATTAAAAAATTGATGTGGGCAATCTTTTTTGTCCTATTGATTATCGTGGTGGGAACCTCTGGTTATATGTTAATCGAGGATTACCCATTCTTAGAAGCACTTTGGCTAACTATCATTACCGTAACGACAGTGGGTTATGGGTTGCCTAGACCGTTATCAGTTTCTGGACAGATATTTACCTTAGTTTTAATTAGTAGTGGAGTTGGAATTATTGCCTATGCCTTTGGTACCATTGTTAGTGTAATAATGGAAGGACAGCTAAGAAATGTGGTAGGGAGAAGAAATATGATTAAAAGAGTTAGTCACTTAAGTAATCACATTATCGTTTGTGGAGCTGGTAGAGTAGGTGGTCAGGTTATCCTGCGCCTCGAAAAGGAAAAAGTGCCTTTTGTCGTAATTGATAGTAGTTACGAATTAATTGAGGCGTTAAATGCTAAGGGGCACTTAGCCTTTCAAGGTGATGCCACCCAAGATGAATTATTGCTTAAGGCTGGCATCCAGAGGGCAAGCGGTTTGGTAAGTGCGCTCTCTGGAGACGCCGAGAACGTCTTTGTAACTCTCACGAGTAAGGGGCTAAACCCCAGTATTAACGTTGTGGCAAGAGCGGAACGTCCTGACTCTGAAGATAAGTTGCGACGGGCTGGAGCTGATAAAGTTATCGCACCTTCAGTGATTGGTGGTCGGAGAATGGCTATTTCCATTTTGAAGCCTGCCAGTGTTGATTTTGTAGAAACCGTAGTTTATACCAAAGGCTTAGAAATCGAAATAGAGGAAATTAGGGTCCAGCCAACCTGTTCACTAGTTAATACTAAACTCAAAGATAGTCAAATTAAACAATCTACAGGTGCGATGGTAGTTGCTATTCATCGCGATGATAAATTTGTTAGTAATCCTGATGCCAATGAAGTAATCTTGCCTAATGACCTGCTAATCGTACTAGGAACACGTCAGCAATTAGCCTTGTTGGAGGAAATGGCTCAGGGAAAAGAATAAATAGATACGGATGGTGTCATAATGAATCGCAGTATAGTCGCTATTGGTGATTCTATTACATATGGTTTTCCTTACTCCCACCGAGAGTCCTGGGTGCTTATCAGTGCTAAACGCTTAGGAATACCGATGCTCAATCAAGGACAGTGTGGTGAAACTACAGCCGAAATGCGGGTACGTTTCAAACAAGATGTCCTAGTGGAAAATCCTACTCATGTAATTATCATGGGCGGAACCAATGATGCCTTTTATAATATCCCAGTAGAGTTAGTTTGTCATAATATCTATCAAATGTGTGAACTGGCAGTAGCGGCACAGGTAAAACCGATTCTAGGGCTACCTATTCCGGTTAATGAAGTGCAAATCGAGGAATGGTTAAAGAAATATCGCCAATGGCTACGAGACTTTGCAGCAAAAATGAACTATCAAGTTATTGATTTTTACACTGCCATGGTAGATAGCGAAACTGGCCTGATTATACGGGAATGCCATGATGATGGCGTACACCCTAACATTACAGGGTATCAAAAGATGGCAGCAGCTGTTTCAATTGAAGATTAAGTAATATCTCAAAACGGGTTGGGGGATGTTTAAAGGTGAAACCTTATAATGCCCGACAGATTTTAGCGATGATAGCGCTTGGTGAAAATATCAATATTGACTTTAAGGAAAGCCTCTTTACTAAACATAAACATTTACCCAGGGTAACTCAAAATCATGAGTTAGTGAAGGATTTGGTAGCTTTTGCTAATACCGACGGGGGTTATCTCTTAGTTGGAGTAAATGATAAAGGCAAGGTAACGGGCTTTGAATCCTCCGACGCTATCGAACAAAAGATCATTAATTTATGTAGGGATATTTGTACCCCGCCGCTCAGTCCGACCATCTATTCAGTTAAAGTTAGCGATAAAGAGATCTTAGTCATTAAAATAGACAAGGGTAATAATTACCTCCATCTAGTTCGGGGAAAAATATATGTAAGGGTTCATAATGAAGTGCGGTTGGCCTCCAGTGCTGAGATAACTGATATCATACTAAAACGAAACCATGAACAGATTAGAGAACTATTACAAGAAAAGGAAAACCTAGCATCCCTAATCGGTAGGGTATCTACTCTGAGTGAGGTAGTATTTTTAGCTAAGAATTTCATCACCGAAATCGAATGCCATGACTTTTGTCAGGGTCAAATTAGTTTGACTGATTTCGGTGCTTATAATGTCTATAAGATTATCAAGGAATGTGAAAACTTGTTAACAAATTTAGATAATATAGAAATGAGTAATTTAAGTAAATATATTGTCAATGCCAATGACTACATTGCGATCTTAAACAAAGTAAATGAATTACTCGAACAAGAACTAGATCACTATTATAGTCAATTTGAGAGCACGGAAACAGAGCAAGCCCAAAACTAGCATAATAGCAAAAATACCAGGCAAAAAAGTAGCACCATCCCTTGGAGGAGGTGCTACTTTTTTGCCTGGTTATTCGGGAATTATGATAACTGTTCCGACATGCAAGCTATTGGGATTAATAATCTTATTTGCTTTGATGATCTTATAAAAGTCAAACCCAGTACCATAAAATTTTGAACTAATATCCCATAGTGAATCACCATCTTGAATGGTATATGTCTGTTTATTAGCTGGCGTCGTAGGTATAACAGGTTTAGATTGAACAGCT
>CAZKEO010000201.1:0-4790 GCA_964551785.1 uncultured Eubacteriales bacterium
TTTGTCTTGAATAGGTTGTACCAGAATATAAGCACAGTTTTTATCAGCTGGCAGAGGTTCTTCTGGCAATAGTTGCGTGTGTTCCTTGATAAAAGACTTAAGCGCTTCTCGCACCATCTCATTCACTAAGGCATAGTTGTCGAGCGTGTTGGCGGAAAAATCAGGGTGGGTGGCTGGGATGAGAAGGGCAAAGGCGAGGTCGCAGTGATGGAAAAGGATCCCTCCGCCTGTGGGTCGACGGGCCAGTTGGATGACATGTCTTCTTACCCCAGCCTCTTGAAGAAATTCCCAGGGATTGATGAAGTAGCCAAAGGTTAAACTTGGGCTTTTCCATTCATAGAAATGCAAAAGGCAACGAGGGTCCTGCTCTAAGCTATGCAGAAGAGTTTGATCCGTAGCCATACTTTCCTCTGCTGAGGAAGGTTTAGTAATAAGTCTGTAAGCACACAATAGATAAGCAGGCAAAAGCCGAGCAGGCTCTGTAATATCTCGCCATTTGCTCTGTAACATACCCAATAAACTGCTCAGGTCTTGTTAGCTGCTCATTCAGAAAATTTATAAGCTACAGGTCGGGTAACTGCCGATGGCAGGACTCATGGTGGAGTAACGTACCAGCTCTAAGCGAAGTTGTGCAACAAAATTAACCTTGCCGACAGGACGTCGGCAACCTCACCGGTGAACATGGACGTTCACTCGGTGAGGTTGGTCAATTTTGTTAGGACAACAAGCCTAGAGCTGGTAGGATGGAGCTAAGAGTCCCGAATCGGTAGTTATCTGACCTGTGACCCCGATAAAGGACCTGTAACAAATGCTCAGCAAAAGACCTGCAACCCAATCCAACTAGCGAGGTGTTAACCATGCGCGAAATGCGAATTCTCTCCACCACAGCTATCCTGGGCTACGGTTTCCCCCTAGCCTCTTTTGAAGCAGGCTTGGCACGCAATCCGCACGTATTAGCAGTAGATGCCGGCTCAACAGACCCAGGCCCCTATTACTTGGGGGCAGGAGTATCTTTTACTGACCGTTCGGCAGTAAAAAGAGACTTGGAGTTAATGCTGAAAGCAGGACGAGAGCGTAATATCCCAGTGATTATCGGGTCAGCCGGGGGATCTGGGGCGGAGCCACATCTAGCTTGGAATTTAGATATTATCAAGGAGATAGCCAGAGAAGCCCACCTAACCATGCGATTAGCTGTGATCTCAGCTGATATTAAGAAAGATTTTTTACGGCAAGAACTAGCCAAGGGCAGGATTAAACCCTTACCGCCTGGAAGTAGTTTACAACTCCAAGATATTGAGGACAGTACCCATATTGTCGGTCAGATGGGGATTGAACCGATTATCAAAGCACTCGAAGCTGGTGCTAACGTAATTTTAGCTGGCAGAGCGTATGACCCGACTGTCTTCGCAGGATTAGCCATCAAAGAGGGGTATGATCAAGGGCTGGCTTTACATTTGGGCAAAATTCTGGAATGTGCCGCAATTGCAGCCATACCAGGTAGTGGCAGTGATTGCATGTTAGGGACCTTGCGGGAGGACTGTTTTCTGCTAGAACCACTAAACCCGGAGCGTCGGTGTAGTACAACTTCGGTTGCAGCCCACACGCTTTACGAAAAAACTAATCCCTATCAGCTTCCTGGTCCAGGGGGCGTGATAGACCTCCAGCGTACTAGCTTTGCCCAAGAAAATGAGCGTGTAGTGAAAGTATCTGGCAGTAAGTTTATCCCCGGCAATCCATATACCATTAAATTAGAAGCTGCCAAGCTAATTGGTTTTCGAACCGTTTCCATTGCAGGAGCCCGGGATCCTGTATTCATAGCTAATATTGACAGTATTCTAAAAGGTGTTAGAGCTCGGGTTATCGATAATTTTGCCCAAATTGCTCCTGAGCGCTACCATCTGCAATTCCACATTTATGGCCGGGATGGGGTCATGGGAGACCTTGAACCAGTAAAGGAAATTAAAGGACATGAAATTGGAATTGTGATCGAGGCAGTAGCTAGCAGCCAGGAGGAAGCAAATACCATTTGTAGCTTTGCTCGCTCGACCCTGTTACACTATGGTTATCCGGGACGCTTGTCTACGGCAGGCAACTTAGCTTTTCTGTATTCGCCTTCTGACTTCAAAGCTGGTGCTGTTTATCAATTCTCTATCCATCACCTGCTGGAAGTACAAGACCCTTGTGAACTCTTTACCATGGAAATAATGGAAATATAGAGGGGGTAAGGTTATGGCTAAGCGCGTTAAGTTAACAGAGGTTGCCAGTGTGATCAGGAGCAAAAATGCTGGACCTTATGAATTAACTCTTGATATCATTTTTCCCAATCAGGAGACTTACCAGCAGGCTAAGGGCCAGATCACCCCTGCTTTAATTGCCAAGTTGTATCAGATTCCAGAATCCAAAATCATGGCTTTTGTGGAATTTGAACCAGCCTTCGCGATTAAGGCAACTATTGAGCGACCCCGGGCCTCAGGAGACCTTGGGGAAACCGATGTCTATGGAGCCCAACAACATGCACCCCTGCTGGGTATTGAGTTGGAACTTTAACGGGAGGTGGTCCCTGAGATGCTGATGCGGGGAGTACATGAATATTTAATGTATGCTGCTTATTTCGCTCCGAGAGGTAAAAAACGCCTGCTCAACTTGGGTAGAGATATCGGTCAGCGTTATTTAAGCCCAGAGGATCGAATTATCGGGTTGATAGGAGATGCTGGTGCTGGCAAGTCACTATTGATTCGTGGGATGTTTCCCGGTCTAGAACTGACCAATGATGATGAGGGGATTAATGTTCGCCCCTTGCCCGTACTGGCGGACGCAGAAAAAGACCATTTTCGTGCTCATACCTACCACCTCGACCTTCGTTTTGAGTCTGCCTTTACACCAATTTGGGAAATTGCCGAAGCGGTAAAGAAAGCTGTTCACAATGATCGGCGTATCGTGATCGAGCATTTTGAACTGATTTACCAAAATCTCGGCTTTAACGCGGAGGTCTTAATTGGGGTAGGGGAAGAAGTTATTGTCACTAGACCAGGGATTTTTGGACCATATCCAAGTGAGATTGTACCCATCGTCTTTAAGTCGCTCAAATACCGCAAGATGGCCCATAGTGCGGAAGACTTGACTTCAATGGTAATTGAGAGTTTGGGAATCAAAAAACCGCAAGTTCATGGGGATATTAAACATGGCTTCATCCTAGAGTTTCCTGAGAAACCAGCCATTGATTTAGCAGAAGTGGAACGAAGGGTGCTAGCATACATTAATCAGGACATGCCCATCCATTACCAAGACGAATTCCATATTGCAGTCGGTGAGGATGTTTACGAGTGTACAGGTCCACGTATCCATCTGCGTAGGACGGGAGAAATTGAAGGGTTTCGCTTAATCAAAGAATTTAAATGGGATCCGATTCAGAAACTGTATGTCATGGCTGGCTTAGTGGGCAGTCACGCAAATCATCCGTTCGATAAAGCTAATCCTGAACGATTCCAAGTGGTCCCAGATGAATAGACGATTTACAAAATTGAGGAGGCTAAATACAATGAAAACGCAAAAAAATACTGACCCCATCTCAAATGGCAAAAGGGTAGATGGTCGGGAGAAGGATCAACTCCGTCCCTTAAAAGTAACTAGAAATTACAATAAATATGCTGAGGGCTCAGTGCTAATTGAAGTAGGCGATACCAAAGTAATTTGTACGGCTACAATTGAGGAAAGAGTACCACCGTTTCAAAAGGGTTCGGGCAAAGGTTGGGTAACTGCAGAATATTCCATGTTACCTAGAGCAACTCATACTCGTAATTTCCGGGAAGCTAACAAAGGTAAGCTTGGTGGACGGACCCATGAAATCCAGCGTCTAATCGGCCGTGCTTTGCGTTCTGTTGTGGATTTAAACAAATTAGGTGAGCGAAGTATTTTAATTGATTGTGATGTCATCCAAGCAGATGGTGGCACTCGTACAGCATCCATAACCGGCTCTTTTATTGCCCTGACTGATGCCCTCCAAAAACTAGTTGATAACGGTCAATTATCAAAACTACCACTAACCGATTACTTGGCAGCTACCAGTGTTGGCAAAATTGACAATGAACTCTTATTAGACCTTTGTTATACCGAAGATTCACGAGCAGAAGTTGATATGAATGTGGTCATGACTAGAGCTGGGAAATTCGTTGAAGTACAAGGAACTGCAGAAGACTATCCCTTCACCAGACAAGAAATGGATGGGATGCTTGCATTGGCCGAAAAGGGAATCCAGGAACTGATTAAAACCCAGCAAGAATTGCTCAAGGCTGAACTATAAAATTCTTAATACAGGGAGACAGGGGCACAATCATGGAGAAAATTGTATTGGCAACCCGAAATCAAGGCAAGCTGAAAGAACTTCGGAGCCTGCTAACAGACATGGCGGTCGAAATCTTATCCTTGGCGGATTTTCCGGAACTGCCTGAGGTAGTCGAAGACGGCCAGACCTTTGCCGCTAATGCCATTAAGAAAGCTGAGGAAGTTGCTCGGGCCACTAATTTAATCACCCTAGCAGATGATTCTGGTCTTGCGGTAGATTATTTGGATGGGGCACCAGGGGTTTACTCTGCTAGATTTGCGGGCCCAGGAAAAAGTGATACTGAAAATAATCTAAAACTCTTGGAACTGTTAAGTAATGTTCCGCCAGCACAACGTACTGCTCGATTTATATGTGTGGTGGCTAGAGCAGGACCTGGTATCCAGACAGAAACTGTCGAGGGGGAGTGTGCTGGCATAATTACTGGGCAGGCAAAGGGTAACGACGATTT
>CAZKEO010000202.1:0-4783 GCA_964551785.1 uncultured Eubacteriales bacterium
CAGTATCATGCCAGAATATGACACCTCAGACGTCTTGGTGTTATATGCAATTACTTTTGTCAATAGTAGTGACAAGCCCTTCGCCGAGGCAATTAGATTTCCCATACCTAAGGGCAGTACTAACAATATTGTCAAAGAGACAGCTACCAATAACGATACCCATTTACAAAGTACCGTTGAGGATAAAGGAAATTACGCTGAATTTGTCTGGAAGCCGACTCAACCGATTCAACCGGGTGCTAGCTACCCAATCCACTTAGAGTATTATTACAACCCCCTGCCTGGAGCAGGTCTCAAAAATTTTACCTACCAGTTTCCGGCCAACGTACCTGTGGAGAAGGTGGACTTTCAGATTTACCAGCCACTTAAGTCCACTGATATGAAAATAGAACCCCAAGCCTCGCTAGTGGGAAAGGATAACCAAGGCTTTCAGGTCTATGGTTTGACCAAGTCCCTCAAAGCAGGAGAAGAAGTAAACCTCAAGATCTCATACAATAAATCAATCCCCAACCCGTCCATCCAGAAACCTGGTGCTGCTGGCCCCAGCCAAACCACTGCTGCGGGAGGTAGCCAATTCGGCAGTCTGGGTGTCCTCCTGCCCTTAGGGGTCATTGTGCTATTGATTGGAGCGATAGGCTACAAGGCTCTTGTCAGGAGTAGAGAGGAGGAAGAAGATATAGAGGAGGAAAGTAATACAAGTACTAGACCCAAGTCCAAACAGAAGTCGAAAGCGCGGAAAAACAACGCTCAGGGACAGCAGGCTGGGTCGGTTAATAAACGATTGGTAATAGAGAAGCGCAAAGTCAGGGATATGTTGCTAAATGGGATAATCACTGAAGAAACTTATCGTGAGCTAGTGGCTGAACTTGAAGAAGAGTATCAGTAAAGCTTGAAATAAAAGCCGTATTAAGGGGACCCGGATAAGGCGGTGATGAGATGCCTGTTCCTGAGGAAGGAAGTTTTAGGAAAATACCTGGTTCACTGCAGTACTTGTATTGGGCACTGGCTATTTGTGGGTTGATAATCGCTTTAGCCTACCCATATATGAAGACAGTATATCTTCACTATAGACAGTTTTCCTTTGCCCAAGGCGAAAAACGAACCAATGGCCAAAATTTGATTCTAAATGGTAGATTTTTGCCTAATACCCTTAACCATGAGCCCAGGCAAGGGACAATCCGCTTCACAATTGAGACTGCGGATGGAGAAAAAGTCAAAGTTGTGTACTATGGATCCAATATTTCAGATCTAGAAAATGGAACCAAGCTAGCTGTAGAAGGAAGTTATTCAATCGAACGGGTATTTATAGCTAAACGGATCTGGACAAGTCGTCCAAAAGCAAGCTTACCCAACAGATAGGAGGAGAACCAATGGCCAATATCGGGTATTTTGCCATAGTCTTAGCACTGCTTTTAAGCGTCTATACTTTGGCAGCATATATTATCGGCATCAAGCTCAACAGAAAGGATTTTCTGACCAGTGCGACACTAGGTGTATGGGCGACTGCCCTTTTTACCTCAATTGCTTCGGGAATCCTGATCTACCTTTTAATGACAAGCGATTTCTCAGTAGAATATGTCGCAATGTACACTAGTCTAGATTTACCAAGCTTCTATAAGTTTTCGGCATTTTGGGGAGGCAACAATGGCTCTTTACTGCTTTGGGCGCTACTACTTACTCTGAGTTCTGCTGTAGTAGTGGCAGGAAAAAAATACCGGGACTTAGAGCCTTATGTAGGTGCAGTCATGACAGGTGTCAGTATGTTTTTTCTTTTCCTGCTGGCCTATAATTCTAATCCCTTTGCCCTACTTCCGGGACCTGTCCCGGATGGTAACGGAATGAATCCTATGCTCCAAAACCCGGGCATGGTAATCCACCCCGTAACCACTTATTTAGGCTATGTGGGCTTTACAGTACCCTTTGCCTATGCAATCGCAGCCTTGCTTAGCAAGCGAACCGATGATCGCTGGATTAGAATAACCCGTCGCTGGACTATTGTATCCTGGCTGTTTTTAAGTATAGGAAACATCACAGGAGCTCAATGGGCCTATGTAGAACTAGGCTGGGGCGGTTACTGGGCCTGGGATCCGGTGGAGAATGCCTCTCTGATGCCATGGCTAACTGGTTCTGCCTTCCTGCATTCTGTAATGGTTCAGGAACGGAAGAATATGTTGAAGATTTGGAACATGCTGCTGATCATTATTACCTTTGGATTAACCCTCTTTGGGACATTCCTAGTCCGCAGTGGGATAGTGGCATCGGTCCATTCCTTTGGAAGTTCCAGTCTAGGCGCCTTGTTCCTAATTTTTATAACCATAGTGTTGACAGGCTCCTTGTACCTGGTAGTTGACCGACTTAACCTGTTGAAACAGGGCAATGAGTTTGAAGGGATAATTTCCAAAGAAAGTAGTTTTCTGCTTAATAATTTATTACTAGTGGGCTCAGCTTTTGCTGTCTTTTGGGGGACTCTTTTCCCTGTAATCTCGGAAGCAGTGACCGGCAATAAGATTACGGTAGGGGCCCCCTTCTTTAATGCCATCAATGCACCTTTAGGACTAGCCTTTGTATTGTTAATGGGTATCTGTCCCCTGGTTGCCTGGCGTAAAGCAACTATCAAATCCCTGTTAGCGAACTTTATGATACCCTTGGGTATAGGGATGTTAACTGTGGCAGCTCTGATAAGCTTCGGTATTACTAAACCTTATGGGGTAGCTGCCTATTCGATAGCTGTTTTTGTGGCAGTATCAACCCTCCAGGATATTGTGAAAGGATGCTTGGTGCGTAGCAAGTTGACAGGAGAAAGTCTGATAATCAGCACTTTCCGCCTACTGACCAGAAACCGCCGGCGGTATGGGGGGTATATTGTCCACCTTGGGATAGTAATGATGATTGTAGGGATTGCAGGCTCTAATATCTATAACCAGGAGGTAACCAAAACCATCAGACCTGGCCAATCCTTTACAGTTGCCGACTATACTGTAAATTACGCTGGTTTACAGCAAACCAAAAAGCGTAACACTGAGGTAGTATATGCCGATCTTAGTGTCACCAAGAGCGGTCAAGTTGCCACCACACTTAGACCAGAGAAAGTTTTTTATCCAACTACGGAACAGCCTTCTACCGAACCTGCTATCAGTAGTACCTGGGCCGAGGATTTTTATGTTACCCTGGCAGGCTGGGACCAGGATGGTGCAACTTCCTTCAAAGTAAATATTAACCCATTAGTAAAATGGCTCTGGACCGGAGGCTATGTGCTGATGGCTGGGACAATCTTTGCTCTCTGGCCTGGAAAAGGCAGTGGAGTGGGGACTAAGTACCTGGGAAGGAGCTGAGCGGCATGAAATCAAAATTAGCGATAATGTACCTTGTTGTTTTCAGTCTATTTATTTGGCCGGGGATAGCCTCTGCCTCACTCTATGATGACCTGAACGAGAGCTTAATCTGCCCGGCCTGTCTAGATGACCGGATGACCGTGGCTGCCTGTGAGGATAGCACTGCTGTCCAAACCCGGGAGGATATTACGGCCAAACTAGCAGCTGGCCAAACTAAAGACGAGATTCTGGCTGGTTATGTGGCTCAATACGGGGATATTATCCTGACCGTACCTTCTAAATCAGGGTTCAATTTAATGGCCTGGCTGATGCCTCCCTTAGCTACAATCGCTGCTACTCTACTGGTATATTTGGTGCTGACCAAGTGGACCAGAAATCACCGGGGTAACCAAAAGAAATCTGGTGAGAGTATGGTTTTGGACGAAGTAGATGAGGATCGGATTCGGGAAGAAGTCCGCAAATACCTATAAAAGGGGGTTTGAAAATGGAAATAGTAGTTAACCTGCTGATGGTATTAGTTGCTGCAGCCATGATTGGCTACCCCTTTCTAGGGAAGGGACAGGGGGCAGACAACTTCCTGGCAACTGAGAAAAACCAGGTGGATACCAGAGAGGTAATTTTTTCCGCCTTGGGAGAGATTGAATTTGATTATCAAATGAATAAACTTAACGCCGAGGACTATCAAGAACTCAAGGCAGGCTATCAAAGGCAGGCCTTGACAGTACTAGAAACAGAAGATCAGGCGCTTGACGGGTATGCAGAACAAATTCTGGCGCGAGCTTCAAAGGTTCAACAAAAAGGTGGACAGCCTGTCGAGGAGGAAGCCGATGAATAAGAAGGCTAAAATGCCAATTGTTGTTGGTCTGGTTATCCTGACCATGGCACTGCTGTTTTACCAGGGTTTCCGGGCTAGTGGCAGCATGGGAGTTTACCTCACCATTGAAGAGGCTTTGGCTACTTATCAGGCCGACCAGGATAAATTTATCCAAATGGAGGGTACGGTAGACCCCAAAAGTGTGAAATATGACCCCAGCAAACCTATGCTAGCCTTCAATCTCAAGGATGACAAGAAAAATGTGATTAAGGTGGAGTTTAGCGACATTAAGCCGGATAATTTTGATTCCGGTTACCCGATAATAGTGGAAGGAAAATTTACACGTCCCGGAGAGTTCAAGGCGGATAAATTAAAGGTCAAGTGTCCCTCAAAGTATGAAGAGGAGCCCCAGGCCAAGTAGAGGAGGTGCCAGGATTGTTGAGCTTAAGCTTACGAGTGTTTGCGATGATTTCCCTAGGGGTGGTGACTTTTTTAGGGCTACCTGCTGTGCAAGTTACTCCTCAGGGGCTGGAGCTTGATCCTGCTGCGACGGCTTGGGCTGCTAGTACATCCCAGCAAGAGTCGGGCGGCACAATTAGCAGTTATCCTGCTGACCAGGTTAAGTTTCACAGCACCG
>CAZKEO010000203.1:0-4776 GCA_964551785.1 uncultured Eubacteriales bacterium
TCTTTCAACAGCAACTGATGTACAGGAACGGAAGTTAGTTTTTCAATCAACCGAAATATTTCTGCCAACAGCTTTCAGAAGCAGAAGGGACTAGCGAAATTGAGAGAGGAGGTTGCCTATGAAGCACGTGGTTAGTGTGAGTTTAGGATCTTCGAAGCGTGACCATTCGGTAGAAATTGAGTTGCTTGATGAAAAAATTAAAATTGAACGCATTGGCACTAACGGTGACATCAATTTAGCGAAGGCCCTAATTAGAGAACTAGATGGTAAAGTAGATGCCTTTGGTTTAGGCGGCATTGATTTATATATCTTTGCCGGAGCAAGGAGATATATCCTGCGTGATGCTCAAAAGATTGCCTTAGAAGCCAAGCTAACTCCCGTGGTAGATGGCAGTGGCTTAAAAAACACCTTAGAACGGCGAGTCATAGAGCATCTGGAACAAGAGCATATCATCAACCTAAGGGGTCAAAAGGTACTGCTAGTTAGTGGTGTAGACCGTTTTGGGATGGCAGAGTCGTTAGAGCAGGTTGGTTGTCAGGTTACCTATGGTGATTTAATCTTCGGGTTAGGCTTGCCTGTCCCTATCAAATCTCTGCCAGCCTTGTGTAGAGTTGCTCAGGTAGTGATCCCAGTTATCAGTAAATTGCCCTTTAAATACCTCTACCCAACTGGTCAAGAACAAGAACAGATGGAAAGTAAGTACGAAAAATACTACCAGGAAGCTGATATCATCGCAGGTGACTTTCACTATATTCGGCGCTATCTACCCAGCAAGTTGGAGGGTAAAGTAGTACTAACAAATACGGTGACAAAAGATGATGTGAGACTCCTTGAGGAGCGGGGAGTTAAAACCCTGATTACTACTACCCCTGAATTAGAAGGACGGTCTTTTGGTACCAACGTCTTAGAAGCTGTGTTGTGCGCACTCGCTGGGGAAAACCAGCAATTAGAGGCAAGTCAGTACAATCAATTACTAGAAAAAATAAATTTTGTGCCACGGGTTGAGCAATTCGCAAAAATTAAGGTTAGTTAGGAGTGTAGGTCTGATGGAACAGTATGCCTTTATGATTCACCCCCTAGATGTACATGATGTCTCCAGAAAGTTTCATTTTACTAAGTACCTTCCTAATAGTTTAGTTGAAGGATTATTGCCAATGATACCTCCCTTAAAGGCAGCTGAAATTGAGGGACCAGTTTCTGAACATAACCAAGCAAGAGGCTGGTTCGTGACCTGTCCCTTAACTAGTCGCCAACTGATGACTATGCCAGAGGCTAAGGCTATTAATAAAATAATTGCCACCGGACGCCTGGCTGAAAGGATGGGGGCAAAAATCCTAGGCTTAGGAGCTTTTACCTCGATCGTGGGAGATGGGGGTATCAGTATCGCCAAAGCACTGAAAATACCAGTAACAACTGGAAATAGTTACACCATCGCGACAGCTCTCGCTGGGGTCAGGCAAGCGGCCCAGCTGATGGAAATTGACCTCAAACTAGCTGAGGTAGTTGTGGTGGGCGCAACTGGCTCAATTGGGAGTGTTTGTGCCGAAATACTTGCCAGGGAAGTAAATAAACTAACTTTAGTCGGTAGGGATTCTGCCAGGCTAGATCGCTTAGCTCGACAGCTACTTTACGAAACTGGCCTTTCTTCTAAGGTGGCCACTAACATTAAAAAAGTGTTACCAACAGCTGATATCGTAATTACGGTAACTAGTTCGGTCGATGTTGTAATTGAACCAGAAGATTTGAAACCGGGAGCAATTGTATGTGATGTTGCCCGGCCCCGAGATGTTTCCAAACGGGTTGCTGAATTACGAGATGATGTCTTAATCATCGAAGGTGGCTTAGTCGAACTCCCGGGGGAGATAAATTTTAATTTCAATTTTGGTTTCCCGCCCAATACCTGTTATGGTTGTATGGCTGAAACAATGCTGCTGGCTTTAGAAGGCCGATATGAATGTTTTTCCTTAGGGAGGGAACTAACGGTTAGGCAAGTTGAGGAAATTGATCAAATCGCCCTCAAGCATGGATTTAAAGTGGCGGGACTCCGCAGTTTTGAACGGGCCATTTCGGTGGAAGAAATTAGAAGAATTAAGGAGCGAGCTTTTGGTCAAACTACTAATCGCCTAGCTGTGAACCAATAACAATTATTAGAGGTGATTTGTTGACTTCTTGACAAAAGCAGGAAGCCTAATTATAATATGGTATTAAGAGTGAACTGGTCTACAAGCACTGGCAAAAACAAAATGTTTTTGCGGTGCTTGTTTAACATGTAATTAAGGCTGTTCTCTTTAGGAATCTTGAATACGGCAGGAGAAGGCTTCATATATTGTTATTGGTCACAGCCGACAATGAACTAAAAGGAGAGATAGAATATGCTAGAGAAGGAAGTAATCCTGAGCCTAGAAGGTCTCAAAAAGTTAGAGGATGAATTAGAAACATTAAAGACCGTAAAAAGACGGGAAGTAGCTGAGCGGATTAAACAAGCAATTGAATTTGGTGATATTAGTGAAAACTCCGAGTATGAGGATGCTAAAAATGCACAGGCGTTTATTGAAGGTCGGATCCTGACCTTAGAAAAAATGCTCCGCAATGCTAAAGTTATTGATGACATGGAAATTCATACTGATGTGGTTAGTGTAGGTTCTACTGTCCTATTGAAGGATTTAGAATATGATGATGAAATAGAGTACACCATTGTAGGTTCCGCCGAGGCCGATCCAATTGGCAAAAAAATCTCGAACGAATCTCCAGTTGGCAAAGCCATTCTGGGACAAGTTAATGGTAGCATCGTAGAGGTAACGGTTCCTGCGGGTGTCTTAAAATATCAAATTCTAAACATTAGAAAATAACATCAGGAGATTTAGTAGCAGTTTTGTACGGAGGGAATTCGATGACAGTTGAAGTTGAATTAAATGAACTAATGCAAGTTAGGAGAGATAAGCTTGCTGAATTGCGGGCCAAAGGGATTGAGCCCTTTGGCCAAAAGTTTTAACGTACTCACATGAGTGCGGATATTATCGATAACTTTGAAGCACTTGAGAATCAAGAAGTTATTATTGCAGGTCGGATGATGGCCAAACGCGGACACGGCAAAGCTAGTTTTGCTAATCTGCAGGATCTCAAGGGTCTAATTCAGCTATATGTCAGACTGGATAACATCGGGGAAGAAAATTACGAGATTTTTACCAAAGCAGATATTGGTGATATCCTGGGTGTAACTGGGACAGTGTTTAAAACCCAAAAGGGTGAAATATCTGTCTCTGCCACGCAAGTGATTCTGCTGTCCAAATCACTGCGCCCCTTGCCAGAAAAGTGGCATGGCTTGCAAAATGTAGAATTGCGCTACCGTCAACGTTATGTAGATTTAATTGTTAATCCGGACGTCAAAGAGGTGTTCATTGCCAGAAGTAAAATTATTCGTGCGATTCGCAACCATTTAGATTCCAAAGGCTTTTTGGAAGTAGAAACTCCCATGATGCACCCTATTCCTGGTGGAGCCACTGCCCGTCCATTTACTACCCACCACAATGCTTTGGATTTGGATTTGTACTTACGCATTGCGCCAGAACTCTATCTGAAGCGATTACTGGTAGGAGGCTTGGAGCAGGTTTACGAGATAAATCGTAGTTTCCGTAACGAAGGGATATCTACCAAGCACAACCCCGAGTTCACTATGCTGGAAATTTATCAGGCCTATGCAGACTATCAAGATATGATGCAGTTAACAGAGGAGATTATTTCCCAGGCAGCTTTAGCAGTAACAGGCACCATGGAAATCGAATACCAGGGAGAAAAGATCAATCTGGCACCGCCGTGGACAAGACTGCCTATGTTAGAAGCAATCAAACAATATACAGACGTAGATTTTACGCAAATTACTTCAGACGAGGAAGCCCGCCAAGCAGCTCAGGAACTTGGTTTAAAGGTAAGTAAGGATGCCAACCGTGGCAACTTAATTAATGAAATCTTCGAAGAGTTTGTGGAGCCTAAGTTAATTCAGCCTACTTTTATCATTGGTCACCCAGTTGAGATTTCTCCATTGGCTAAACGCAATGCTAAGGATCCCAGATATACAGATCGTTTCGAATTGTTCATCACTGCCCGCGAAATGGCCAATGCCTTTTCCGAATTAAACGACCCGATTGACCAAAAGGAAAGATTCCAAAAGCAGGTCGAGCAAAGGGTTGGTGGGGATGATGAGGCACACATGATGGATGAAGACTATATCCATGCATTAGAATATGGGATGCCACCAGCAGGAGGACAGGGAATTGGTATTGATCGATTAGTAATGTTGCTAACCGATTCAGCATCAATCAGAGATGTACTGTTATTCCCACAAATGAAACCACGAGATTAGTAGCCAGTTTCAAGTGAAGAATTATTAATCTATAATGTAAAGCCCTCTTGCATGCTGAGAGGGTTTTATTATTTGTCTTAAGAAATTACAAATTAGTAGTTTAAGTACGTCTAAGCTGTACTGGGCATACAAGTTTTATGATGTGAATCCAATCCTCATTAGTGATATTTTACCAGTTGACTTCAAAATACGCCTATGTTAAGATGTTTAAGCGTCACAGAAACACAGACGCACCGGAAACAACCCAAAAGCACTAAACGTATAACCAGAAAACACCAATTGACAAAGCTTGATAACATGTGATATACTGTACAAGCCACTGCAAACTGGTGGAATTAACTGGAAGGCTGATCTTTGAAAACTAAACAGGAAAAAGATGTGAGGGTAAACTTCGAGGTTCGAAGTTCGAGGTTCGA
>CAZKEO010000204.1:0-4743 GCA_964551785.1 uncultured Eubacteriales bacterium
TGTAGGTATAGGCAGTTGAAACCACCACTATACTTTGCCCACCACCGGCTTTTTGGTCCAGCTGTCCATCCTCTTGATTATAAGCGTAAACGTTTTTAACTACCAGCTCAGTGTCTTGCTGAGAGCTACCTTCAGTAATGTTCCCCCGTGAGACGGGATAAACTCTAATTTTATTTTTGGTGCTGAGTTTTTGAGATGTAGTACTGTTTTTTGCAATTATAACCCCTTCGCCACGATTGGTAACTTTAGCTTTAGGCAGAACTGCAGCTTTGATTTCCTTTTCCATAATAGGGCCTTTAAAAGAATATAGACTGGCAAAAAGCCCTGCATAGAAAACAAAAAATACTAGGACAGCAGCCACAAACTGCTTCCAAGGTTGACTCAACCATTGCTTAGCAAGCTGCTCAGTACTTTGGTTAAAGTCATCCTTTAGGTTCGTGATAAACCTAGTATTTTTATTTTCTTTGCTCCGCTTTTCCCAGTCCGGGTTACAGCTCTGCTCGACTTGCGTTGCCGTACCGCTCGTATCCAGGGTTAACCTGTTCGTGTCATGAAGATTATTTTCCTTTTGTTTCATAATTTACCCCCCAATAAAATAGACTGGAAGATTGGTGCCCGTTACTTCTTCCAGTCTATTCGTTAGTGGGGGAAAAGATTCTTTACTTACCTTAAATCTTAATCCCGAAAACAGCTAACCCATTTTTTGTTGTGGCCTCTGCTAGCTCTTCTATGGCCATTCCCCGTAATGTTGCCAACTTTTCCGCTACATAATAGACATAGCTTGCTTCATTTCTTTTACCTCTGAAGGGCTCTGGTGTAAGATAAGGTGCGTCAGTTTCTATTAACAGTCGATCAAGGGGTACTTTGGCGGCAATCTCTGTTAGTTTACGAGCATTGTGAAAAGTTACCGGTCCAGCAATCGAGATATAAAACCCCAGCTCCAAACATTCTTGCGCCATCTCCCAGCTACCAGAGAAACAATGGAGAATTCCTCCGATTGCAGAGGCTTTAGCTTCCTTTAAGATCCTCATAACATCACCGTGTGCCTCGCGATCATGAATTATTACCGGTTTACCCGCTTCCTTGGCAAGTTCCAACTGTTTTCGAAAGACTTGCTGTTGGATATCTCTTGGTGATAAATCCCGATAATAGTCCAAACCCATTTCGCCAACTGCCACTACTTTGGGGTGGCTTGCCAGGGTTTGCAGTTTGGCCAAAGCCTTTTCATCTACCATAGCAGCATCATGCGGATGGACGCCTACGGCAGCATAGATAAAAGGATATTGCTCTGCTAAGGCAATCGAACGCTGGGAAGAGTCCAAATCATAGCCAACATTAACAATGTATTGGACTCCTTTTTGTTGAGCCTGTGCAAGCATTTGCTGACGGTCACGGTCGTATTTTCGATCATCTAAATGTGCATGGGTATCAAATAGGCGCATTGCTTTCTCCTGCTTTCTTTATTTAACCTTGTTTCCACTAGCGATTGCTTTGCTAATAGTGAGAACCTCTAGTTGATCAGAATCTGAGGCAGCCAGAATCATCCCTTCCGAAACAATCCCTCTCAGCTTAGTGGGTTTTAGGTTAACAACAAGGATTACTTTTTTCCCAATTAGTTCTTCTGGGGTATAGTGTTGGGCGATTCCTGAAACTATGGTGCGTTTTTCCTCACCTAAAGCTACCTCAAGTTTTAAGAGCTTCTCTGCTTTAGGTACTTTTTCGACAGTTAAAACTTCCGCAATTCTCAAGTCCAGCTTCGCAAAATCCTCAATACTAATCTGGTTTTCGCTCCCAGACTCCTTGGCTGGGGTTGCAGTGGTCTTAGTAATTGCAGTGCTCGTAGTAACTGTAGCATCAGCCTGCTTGCTGGTGGGTGTGTCCGGGGTTGTAGCCTGTAAATCAATCCGCGGAAATAAAGCTGCACCACGTTTGACTACCGTGCCGACTGGTAACTTACCCCAGGCCTGAACGGATTCCCAAGTGTGAAGTTCCGTTTGGGCAGTCAGACCCACTTGCTCCCAGACCCGCTGCGGCAGATTTGGCATAAAGGGACTAAGTAAAACTGTTACAACTCGGATAATTTCTGTTAAATTGTACAGTACTGCTGCCAAACGCGGCTGATCGGCAGCCTCCTTGGCCAGAACCCAAGGGGCACTCTCATCAATATATTTGTTAGCTCTACTGACTAATTTCCAGATTACCACCAGCGCATTACTTAATTCCATTTTCTCCATGTGGCTGTAATAATCCTCAACAGTTTTTCTGCAGTTATTTAACAAATCCTGATCAAGGGGTACTTCCTGCCCAGGTTGCTGGATGGTCCCCTGAAAATACTTCTCCACCATTGCCACTGTCCTACTAACTAGATTACCCAAATCATTGGCTAGGTCAGCGTTAATTCGTTGAGTCAATGCATCCTCAGAATAATAACCATCTGAACCAAAAGGCAGTTCTCGTAGCAAATAATATCTCACGGCATCTAGACCGTATTTGTCTACTAACACCAAGGGGTCAACAACATTGCCCTTAGATTTGGACATTTTTCCCCCGTCTAATAGTAACCACCCATGTCCTAACACTTTTTTAGGTAACTCATAACCAGCTGCCATTAGGATAATTGGCCAGATGATGGTATGAAAACGCACGATGTCTTTGCCAACTAAATGCACATCAGCTGGCCAATACTTTCGAAATTTACTGTCATCAGCCGAGCCATAACCCAAGGCCGTGATATAGTTACTTAAAGCATCAAACCAGACATAGATTACATGCTTGGGATCCCAGGGAACTTGGATACCCCAGTCAAAGGTAGTCCTGGAAACACATAAATCCTCTAGCCCCTGTTTAATAAAACTCACCATTTCATTGCGTCTGGTAACCGGTTGGATAAACTCTGGATGTTCTTCGATATGAGCTAGCAGTCGATCAGCATATTTAGACATTTTGAAGAAATAGCTTTCTTCCCGAAGTAGTTCTACCGGCCGCCCGCAGTCAGGACAACTACCCTCTTGCAGTTGACGTTCGGTCCAGAAAGTCTCACATGGGGTACAATACCAACCTTCGTATTCAGATTTATAGATATCTCCCTTATCATAGATGTCTTGAAATAGCTTTTGTACAGCCTGTTTATGCCTAACTTCAGTAGTTCTAATAAAGTCATCGTAATTAACGGCTAATTTCTGCCACAGTTGCTTAAAATTAGCTACTATTGTATCAACATGTTCTAGCGGGGTAATGCCTTTAGCTTGGGCAGTGCGCTCAATTTTTTGGCCATGTTCATCAGAACCGGTTAATAACCAAACATCGAACCCAGTCAATTTTTTATACCGGGCGATTGTGTCTGCGGCTACAGTAGTGTAAGCATGACCAATGTGTAGGTTATCACTAGGGTAATAAATAGGTGTTGATATATAAAATGTTGGTTTGTTTTTTGTGCTCATCTTTTCAGCCTCCTTTTTTAATAATAGATAAAAGCCTTCCTCCCAACAGGGACGAAAGGCTCTTCCGTGGTACCACCCTTTTTTATCCTTAAAATTATTAAGGACCTCTGGAACTGCTAACGGAGTTTACCCGGCAATGTCTTATCTCAGCAAGCGCCAAAGTTCGACAATGCAGCTCTGGGACCATCTTCACTTTCGCTACTTGGCAGGCTCTCAGCTACCCCTGCTCTCTGGACAAGTTTTGAACAGTTACTCTTCCCTTCTTAGCCTTGATTATTTGATTAGTGTGGCAACGAAAGAACTACCAATCTAGAGTGATAATACCCAATAAACTAGTATTTGTCAAGTATATCCAACAGGCCAATATCTATGTAAAATTTTATAAAAATTTGTCTAAAAAGATGTTGACTTTTACTGGAATCTCTGGTACCATAAGGGTGTAAGTTGTTGTCGAATTATGTTGAAGGGAGAGAGGTTAAGAAAATGAAATCAACTGGTATTGTGCGTAAAGTCGATGAACTCGGACGGGTGGTTATTCCTATCGAGTTGAGGAGAACACTGGGAATTGATGAAAAGGATGCGCTTGAGATTTATGTTGACAGCGAAAAAATCATCCTCAAAAAATATGAACCCGCTTGTGTGTTCTGTGGGAATGCATCTGAAATGACCCATTTCAAGGGTAAAAATGTCTGTAAAGAGTGTGCTCTGGCGATGGGCCAATCTGCAATGTAGTTCTAAAAATAAAGCCTTCTAAGTTTTCTAAAAACCTCTGCTTTTTGTTGCAGAGGTTTTTTACTTACGAATCAGGCTCTTGCTCAACCATCACCCTTTGGTAAACTTCTCTTTTGGGTAAATTACGTGCTTTGGCAGTCGCTTTAATGGCTTCCTTTTTAGTCTGCCCTTCATTTTCTAGAAAGTCGACATGTTCTTCTACCGAGAGATTAGCCCACCATTCCCCTGCTTCCCCAGGTGGTTTGCTAACTGCCCCTTCAATTACTAGTACTAATTCCCCTTTTACGCCCTTTTGTTGAAAAAACTCCAGCAACTCAGTAGCTGTGCCTTTTACTGCCTGCTCGAATTTTTTGGTTAATTCCCGGGCTACCACAATTTTTCTCTCGTCAAGTACGGGAGCTAGTTCAGCAAGGAGTTTTAGCAAGCGGTGAGGTGCTTCGTATAAAATTGTTGTTCCTTGCTCTACTGTTAACTGCTCTACCTGGACACGGCGAAGTTTCTTTTCGCCACTTAAAAAGCCTTCAAATACAAAACGGTTTGTTTTGAAACCCGACAAAACCAGTGCTAAGAT
>CAZKEO010000205.1:0-4731 GCA_964551785.1 uncultured Eubacteriales bacterium
TCGACACGCCGCCGGCTCCAATAATCAATGCTTTTCCCATATCAATAACCCCCATTCCTATGCTAATACAACAAGAAAGATTATATAGAAAATCTCGCAAATAATCAAGAATTAAATCAAAAAATGAGCCCTTCTATCAAAATGACTCATTTTTATGTCAGTTTATCTATTATATTGGCATAAAACACTGCTTTCGATGCTTCTTAAATACCGAATTTTTTGTTAAGCTGAGTGCTTTCATTCGATTCTAGTGGATACATCCGGACTATCAGGATTTCGACTCTCCTGTTTTTAGTTCTACCTTCTGCTGTCTTATTGTCGAATTTAGGCAAAAATTCACCATGTGCTTGGATCGAAAACTTTTCTGGATTGAGGCCACCAGGGGCAACCATAAAATTCATTACGTTGATAGCACGCATCGCGCTGAGGTCCCAGTTGGAACGAAAAGTTCCAGTGTGAATGGGTACATTGTCAGTATGTCCTAGAACCCTAATATTATTTTCGAGATTGTTGAGCATCTCGGCAATTTTTAATAGTAGCGGAGAAACTTCTTTTAATACTTCGGCCTCACCCGAGTTAAAAAGCACCACATCCTGGATTGTAACCATGAGACCTTCCCTGTTTAGAACAACTTTAACCTTATCAGCGTAACCCTTCTGTTCAACTTCTGCATCTATTGCTTCCTTAATCTTGTTCATTTTCTCATCTTCGATTGAGCTTTTAGACATCATAACACTTGGTGCCTCCGAAGGGTTAATCATACTACCCTCTTTTGCTAAAACTGCACTTCCACCGGCAAAGATAATATTAAACTGTTCACTCATGCTTTGTAACTTCTGGTTATCTACCTGCCCCATAGCAAACATAACAATGAAAAGTGCTAATAAAAGGGTCAGCATATCAGCATAAGGAATCAGCCATGTTTCATCTACGTGTTCCTCGTGATGTACTTTTTTCTTCGACATGCTTTTCCTCCTTTATGCTCCACTTTTACCACTATCAAACTGCATTCTATCCGCCGGTTCCAACATACCTAGCAGCTTCATCTCAATATTATTGGGATTTTCTCCTGCCTGAATAGATAAAATACCTTCAACTATCAGCCGCATAGCACTTGCTTCTTCATGAGACTTTCTTTTCAACCTGGAGGCAAAGGGATGACAAATTACATATCCCAAAAATATCCCATAAAGGGTTGCCACAAATGCTGCAGCTATCATATGCCCCAATTTTTCGGTATCATTTAAGTTTCCAAGAGCGCCAATCAATCCGATAACCGCTCCTAAAACCCCAAGTGTTGGTGCAGCACCACCGGCTGTACTAAAAACAGCCGCACCTGCCCGATGCCTTTCTTCCATAATATCGATTTCGATTTCTAGCACGTCTCTGACGTAATCTCCTTCAATGCCATCGACGACCATGCCCACACCTTTTTTCAGAAACTCATTCTGGATAGTTTGGGTCTCCTGTTCAAGTGACAATAAACCTTCTCTGCGGGCCTTTTGGGCCATATCTACCATTTTCTTAATGATTTCACTGGGATCTTCGGCCTTTTTTTCTTTGAAAAGAGCTGACATGATTTTAGAAATGTTCAGAAATTCCTTCCTTGGAAAGGAGTTCATGACTGCAGCAGTGGTACCAACTAGGATGATAATTGCTGCAGCGGGATTCAATAACACTGCAACATTGGCACCTTTTACATACATCCCTACAACTACAGACAATAAACCAGTAATAACGCCAACAATTAAAAATATATCCATTTTGCACCCCTCAAAAGTTTAAGTTAATTGCTTACTGACTTTGGCTTATTTTGATTAAGAAATTATGCTTAAAATAGCTCTTGGTTGTTGATTTGCTTGCGCCAACATTGCTGTACCAGCTTGTTGAATGATTTGATTTTTAACCAAACTAACTACTTCCTTAGCTAAGTCGGCATCACGGATACGTGACTCAGATGCTGATAGGTTTTCGGCCGCATTAGTAAGATTGTTTAGCGTATGCTCCATTCGGTTCTGATAAGCACCTAAACTAGTCCTGACAGAAGCTACGTCCACTATTGCAGTATCCATCGCAGCAAGAAAAATGCTAGCATTAGTGGATGTTGTTAGGTCCACAATTAGGTCAGACCCAGGTCCACCAATTAAAACCGCTGGTGCCTTCCCGGCTAAATACCCAAAAGACGGAATAGTCGACTTTTTAATTAGGATGTCAATCTTTTCTCCCTGATTAGCACCAGCCATGATGGTAACTGGTGTAGCATCCAGACCTAAAAATAGTTTCTTAGTATTAAACTGGGTATTCTTGACGATATTATCTAATTCATCAATCAGTCGTGACACCTCGCGCGAAATTGCCTGTCTATCGGTCAAGACATTCGTGTCATTGGCAGCTTGAACTGAAAGCTCCCTCATCCGCTGCAGGATAGCATGTTGTTCATTCAATGCACCTTCAGCTGTCTGAATTAAGGAAATCCCATCCATAACATTTTTGGTAGCCGTAGTTAAGCCCCTAATTTGTCCACGCAGCTTCTCCGAAATCGACAATCCTGCCGCATCATCCCCCGCTGTATTAATGCGCATCCCAGATGCTATTTTTGCCATCGCCTTAGACGCTTGGGTATTAACCTTACTGAGAGAATTAGCAGTGTTTATGGCAGCTAAGTTATTTGCTATTCTCATCGGTAGTGTAACCCCCTTCCCCATCTCTCTGCAAAGATCTCATCATCTACACTCAACACACTACTACTTTACGTTACCACCACAACTAAATCAATAGACATGCCATTGTAACTGGCAGTAACTAATGTTGTGCCTGCACCTAAACCCGTGATGCTCCCCCCAATAACTGTGGCCACTTCTGGATTTGAGGATACCCAGGTGGCTGCTGAAGTAATATCTTGTATTCCACCACTGTCTGTGAGACCGTTTAGGATAACCACCCTAGATTGTCCAACCCCTACAGCTGCAAAAGTGACCGCACTACCAAACTCAATTCTGACGATAGTACCACCACCGCCATCATCATCAGTGATTACTACCGGTGCCGAAATATTGCCCAGAGTGGCCCCACCACCTGGTCCGGAAAGCAGAACACTAAAGCTCTCACTCCCTTCCCCGATCCCATCATCCATAATGGGTACACTGATGGTTTTGGAGTTTTCTCCCACCCCAAAGCTTAGAATTCCGCTGGTTACTGTGTAGTCACTGCCTGCAATGGCGGCACCATTTGCGGTTGTAAAGTTAACTGTGACAGTGCCAGTAGTATCTCCAGTCCTGGTAACTGTCAGATTAACTGTTCCGCCATTTTCTGCAATTGAGTAATTAGTAGGGTTAAAAGCAATTACAGGTGCATCATTAGCCGCTATAGTTACTGTAGCAGTTCCACTAGCCACTAAGGCCCCATTGGTAGGATTAGATAAGGTAACTGAGAAGGTTTCATTGGCTTCCATCGCCGCATCATCCAAAATCGGCACCGTTATTGTCCCGCTGGTTTGTCCTGCAGCAAAATTCAAGGTGCCACTAGTAGTGGTGTAGTCTGCTCCCGCCTGGGCTGTGCCATCAGCAGTTGCAAAATCAACCGTTACAGCCGTTGATGTAGTGCCCGTCCTGTTTACTGTCAAGAGGATACTCCCTCCGTTTTCGGCTACAGAGTAGGAGGTAGGATTAAAGGCAAGTGAACACTCATTATCAGTGATAGTTACAGTTGCCGTAGCAGTAGTAATTGTTCCAGAGGAAATATTACTTAGTGTTATAGTAAAGTTCTCACTTCCCTCCGCTAAAGCATCCTCCAGAATAGGAACTGTAATAGTCTTGCTAGCATCGCCATCGGCAAAGGACACTGTGCCACTGGTGGCAGTATAATCGTTGCCAGCTGTAGCTGTGCCATTACTGGTGGCATAGTCCACAGTTAACGCGCCGGTGGTGTCTCCTGTTCTAGTAACCGTCAAGATAACACTACCACCATTTTCAGCTATAGTGTAGGTAGTCGGTGCAAACTGCAGAGCCGCACCTGAGCCGAGCTGAACTCTCACCGTATTAGCTGAATTATCTAAAACTGTGAGCTCCAGACTGGAACTAGCCCCGCTATAGAGTTTGCTATTAGGGGTAGTCGCATTTCCAAAAAGGCTTACGCCACCGTTACGGTAATATGGATTGGCACTCGATACGCTCTTTTCCAACCAAACTCCAGGATTATGGCCATTACCGTTCACCTTATTCGAGGCCTTATAGGTTCCAATGATACCTTCTTCAATATGCCAAATAGCTATCCCGCCAGTGGTAATTCCATCATAATATAGCCCATTATCAAACCCAGTTCGAGTGCGGTTTTCAATCATAAAATAATCGTCCGGGTTGGTACTATTATATCTGAGCATATTATAGCTTCCGATCGAGGCAACATTCATATTATGGGTTCCGCTATTAGCTACTGTTGCCGTGGCAAAGCCCAGCAATTGCTTATCCCAAGGGTCTAAGTGGGCTGGTGACCCGCCAGGAAAGTCAGTAGGTCCAGCCCCCCAACTCCCTAAATCCATCAGACTGCTCGCCCCTACTACACCTGCACCTGTATCGGTATTGTAGAGGTCTGGTGCTCCCAGGTCATGGGATAATTCATGACAAAGTATCCCAATAGTGGCCATATGGTTGCCACCTGCTGCGTGAATTTCACCCTGCTGGGTGTAGCCACCATAGCCCGCCGCTCCAAGGAAGTTCCCATCCAACTGTGGTG
>CAZKEO010000206.1:0-4693 GCA_964551785.1 uncultured Eubacteriales bacterium
TGCTGCCTGCCATCAGGTTGCTCACGGTCTAAACTTTGCGGAAAATATCTTAGCCGATATTGAACTTTATCAAGGCAATGGATTCATCTGGTCTCCGCCTCAGAATGCTTCCATTTGGGCTGGTGAAACAACATGGATGCCTGATGAATTCATAGTTGGCGGAAAATTGCTGATCTCCAGTCGTAGGACCGATGTTAGCGACCAGACTGTCTATGATTTCTATTACAATAGCCTTACCACAAAAGGCTGGCTAGCCGGGACTCCTAATCTCAGCACAAATTACTTCGAGATCACCTACACTAAGGGAATCCACAAGGCCAAAATAATGTTCTATGGTGGAGCATATCATGATGCATCACCTGTTGTGCCTGGCGGTTACCGCATTGAGATTTTGTATAAATAGTAATTTGAACAGGAGAGCAGCCTGTGAGCTACTCTCCTGTATCTTTCTTTTCGTAGAAAGGGGCAAGAATACATGCCTAAAATTAACCCTTTCATAGGTGTAGTACTAATGGGTATTTTTATCCTCTGTCTGGTTTTTATTAGCCCGGCCTCACTGCTAGCGGAAGAACATAATATAGTAATCTCAAATATGGACGAAGAAAAGGTATGGCAGGTAGTATATAATCCGGCACCAATTGATAAGATTAAATTATTAAGTAACCAATCGGAAAAAGGGTCTTTTGACATTAGCTATGATTTGTTTAGGGAGCTTGCTTTGAGGAATATTTCGCTTGTTATGTGTACAAGCCTGGGCGAGATTGTTTTTGACCCAGCCAAGATGGATTGGGGGCTGACTTACGAATTTGGAGATAAGCTTAATAAAACTAGAATAAAAATTACCATTGAGAAAGCAGCAGAACCTCAAATTACTATGCTAGACCGTTTCATCCAGAACCTTGGCATGCAAAAGGCCATAGCACCTGTGCTATTCCGGACTGAGGCGGTTACAGAAAACCGTACTTTGGTACTGAGTAGTGTCAGGGATTATGTTGCACATAAATTTGTTGTACCTGAGGGGTTAAAGCCTGAGTTAGCAGTTGGGGTGGTCCTGCAGGAGGACGGAACAATAATACCCGTTCCTACCAGATTTATTACGGAAAATGGGAGAAACATAGCCATTATTAAAACCCAACAACTTGGGGTATACGCTGTGGTTAAGGGTGGGAGAACTTTTGCTGATATTAGTACTCACTGGGCCAAAGAGGACATCAACCTGCTGGCAGCTAAGTTAATTGTAAATGGCGTGCAAGACAACAGTTTTGCACCTGAAACTAAGGTTAGCAGGGCCCAGTTTGCCTCTATGTTAACTAGGTCCTTTGGGAGGGGGTCATCAAAGATTAATCCAGGTTTTAAGGATGTTAAGACAAAGGACTGGTATTACAGTAACATCGCCTTGGCGGTTCAAAGCAGGATTATCAGGGGTTACCCCTCGGGGGTGTTCCTGCCAAATAGGTTGCTGACCAGGGAAGAGGCTGCAGTTCTAGCAGTGCGGGCCTTGAAGTTCGCTGGTCAGGATATATATATAGCCCCTTCTGAAGTTAACCGTATTTTGGGCGGATTCAAAGATGTGGCGGGGATAAGTTCATGGGCCAGGAGTGAGCTTGCCTTGGCTGTAAAAAAGGGGATTATGCAAGGGCCCCAACGCGGGAAATTTGCTCCCAAAGCGAGTTGTACCAGGGCGGAAATGGTTGTAATACTAAGGCGGGTTTTAGTTAATTCCGGCTTGCTATCTCCATCTGTAATTGTTACAGCTCCGGCAGAAAACTTTTATACCAATAAGGACAAGGTAACCATGTACGGCAGGATTAAGCCGGGTAATCAGTTGAGGATAAACGAAGACAAGCTGGCAACTAATATTGATGATGGGAGTTTCAAGACGGAGATAAAGCTAGGACTTGGCACTAATAACATCAGGTTTGCCGATGAAGATAATTTTGGAATGCTTGAAAAGACTGTCAGAACAGTTGTTTATGACAATACTCCTCCCAGTCTAACTGTGACAAATCCTCTGGAAAAAGAGATTGTTGTGTTAAGGCAGATTATGGTGAAGGGTTACACTGAACCTGGTTGTGTGGTAAAAATTAACGATAACTTGGCAAGTACTGACGGAAGTGGTAATTTCAATAGTCTGGTTACCTTGGTGCTTGGTCGCAACCTGTTGGATATTATAGCTACAGACCCTGCGGGCAACGTATCTTCTACAAAGAGGGTGGTATATTGTGCGCCTAACAAAATTTCCAGCTTTACTGTCGCTCCTAACCCGATAAAATTAGGCGACATGGTTAACATCAGGTATTTGCTAGAACAGGATGCCTATGTAAGCATAGAAGTTTTTACAGAGAATGGCGATAAGGTCAAAACCATTCAGAGTAGTTTATTTCTGACAAGTAGAAATTATAATAATTTTTGGGATGGGAAAGACAATAAAGGTTCCCTGGTGCCTGATGGCAAATACAAGTTTTTGGCAGAAGTTAGAAATTCCAATGGTGAAGTATTAGCAAAGGTTGAAAAGACCGTTACTGCAGCCAGGGTACCTAATATCATTACCGACCTGGATGGACTTCCAGTGTTTTCTCCCAGTGATACCGAAGTTGTAACCATTCCTTATACCGTATACTCTGACTCCAAAGTAACAGTAACCATCTTAAAAGGTTACAACAGGAAGGTGAAAACATTAATAGAAGACCTGTATACACAGGCGGGAACTCATCGGCTTATTTGGGACGGCAGAGATGAAAATGGGGAATTTTGTGGTGATGGGACCTACACTTGTACGATTAATGCAGTTGCTCCTGAGGTCTCCAAGTTTAAGGACAAGTCCGAATTTAGATTTATTATAGAACGGGAACCACCTAGGATTATTGATTTTACAGCCAATCCCAATACTTTTAGAATTAACGGACCAGGACTAAATATTAGGTATAAGCTGAGCGAAAATGTCAAGGTAACTCTTAAGGTGCTTGACAGCAATAATCGCTTTGTTGGGTATGTTTTTAATAATTCATTTCAGGAAAGCGGCACGCAAAATGTTATCTGGAATGGTACGGATGAGCAGGGCAATCTTGTCCCAGAAGGTACCTATAGGCTAGAGCTTAAGGCGGTAGACAGTTTCGGCAAGGATTCCGAGACGGTCTCCCAGGCGATAACTGCAGGCTATGAGCCTATAATTAGTAACATAACGTTTAAACCGCTACCTTTCCGGGTAGGGATAGGCAGAAGTGCAAATATCAGCTTTGACCTCTCCAATGATGCAATTGTGACTGTAGAAATTAAAGTACAATGGGTTGCGGTGAAAACCCTAGTGATTAATTCAATGGAAAAAGCGGGCAAAGTAACAATTCGTTGGGATGGTTCCGATGATTATGGCTATTTAGTAGGGGAGGGCCTCTACAACCTGGAGATTAAGGCTGTCAGCCCGACAGTTGATAGGTTTAAGAACAGTTTTTTAGGGAATATCGATGTTATTGAATAGAGCAAAGAACCCTAAACTACGACTTCGGTCGAGTTTAGGGTTCAAAGGTACTTGGGACAATCAAGCTTTATTGAAGTACCAAAGTTTATTTATACCAGAGTTCCAATCGATATCCCCGACTACTGATATTACCAGTACCATCCCGGTTATCGGCCCGGTAACACTTAACGGTTACTGATCTATTTTCCTTGCTAAAATCAGCGCTAAAGTAGTCACTAATCTGTTCTGGGGTGACTAATGTAAGCTGCCAGCCGCGATTAGAAAACTCAGCTTGATAATACTGCCAAATTTGACTGGCAGATATATCGGCACGGCGGTTGGATATGATGTATTGGCCTGTGTCATATCCTGCTGGAGCATTTTGATCTCCCTTTAATAGCTGTCCTTCAAGCGGTGAACTCCATTGGAAGCCGCTGTACAAGGGCAGGTCATCAGGAACCTTATCCACAAAGGTAAATTGATGCCCCTTGCGATGACAACCGGTACAGTTGAGACTGTTGGAAGCAAGGGTTCGTTGAACCTGAACTGAAGCACTTTTGTGACAGGTATTACAATCATAGTTATGACCGGGAGTGGTAAGGGTATTGGCATGCTCCTGAATCAGGGAAGCTTTATGGCAGGTCCCACAGTATTGGTCAACGCCTGCCTGGTGAGAGCTTTCGTGAACGTTACTGGCATGACAGTCAGTACACTTAGCCGGCGTATTGTAATAAACGGCCTTCACGTCAATTCCTGAATAATTCAAACCACTACCGGTCTGAACTACAGTTTTTATTTTAGTTGTACCAGGGGGAAGGTATATTTCCCGGGCCTTAGAATCAGCGGGAAAAATCCCGTACAGTATTTCGCCCTCATCTGGTACGGATAGGGCATACCATTTATTTTCCTTATTAACATAGGCGAAGATATATTGCTGGTCATTGTCACTCCACCTGTCAACCTTAATCCGCTTAATCTCTAAGCCAGGCCCGGGTGACCATTCTGGGGAAACATACTGAGCATTGTTTTGGAGGGGAACGATGGACAAGGTATTAAGATTAAGGTCGTTATATACAACCGAGGTGATGCTATCAGGTTTGCTAGTCTGAAAAAAATGTTCCCCCGCTTTTGCCACCGAAGGCCCCTTGGCAACGGCCCGGATAAGTGGGTCGGTTGTGCTGTGGCAGGTCTGGCAATTGTTGCCCCCATTGTTATGGACGACGGTTAGAATGCTGGAAA
>CAZKEO010000207.1:0-4690 GCA_964551785.1 uncultured Eubacteriales bacterium
GTTGAAGCGGTAATTCGTCGGTTGCCTTGCAGTTAGTCGCCACACAGTCGCCGGAACCGCCAAATATATTGCATATAAGTCAAGAGATTCCAGCCTTACTTGGGAGTTTACCGTCATCCCAGGACATAACTCATGCTCCTTCGCAACAATGGGCAACGTCACGTAACATCCAATGCTTTGTAAACATAAATTCACCCCCTTTCCAAAAGTTGTACAGTACAACCTTTTGGTTAAAAAATTAATTGCAGCAATTCTTGTTTCTGAACACAACTTTAATTGCCTTCAGAAAAACTTCAACACTTTTCATAATATCTTCAAGATTATCTTGCCCGATTTCCTCTTTAACAAGATCCAGGAAATTATTTAAGCACTTCCAAAATTGGTCGCGTACTTCTTCACCTTTTTTGGAAAGAGTAATAGTAATTATCCTGGCATCTGTAATATCTCTCGCGCGTTTCAAGAATTCTTGCTTAACAAGAGGCTCAATAAGCCTTGTAGTTGTACTCTTTTCTACTGATAATAATGTGTGGAGTTCAGTTAGCTTAAGACTCCCATTTTGAGCAACAAGTTCGAGAATATAAAATTGGGTAAACGTAATACCTTCACAAAACAATAGATCCTGTTGACAGCATCTGGTCGTCTTTGACATTTCGAAGATAACTGTTAATAGTTCATTATTATTCATCTGAACCCTCCCGTTAGTTGTATTATACAACCAATGTCCATAGATGTCAACTATAGAGTTAAAGTAGGGGCTTATAACTCTCCCCTTTAATTTGTGCCTCTCTGGGTGCATAATTTTACGTTTATATTTAACAATATACTATAAATTCAATTTCGGAGGTAAAATCATGAAAGAAAGAAACATTTCCATGATATTGGCAGGAACACTGCTTGCTATATATTTAATAGTTTCTGTGACACAGTTTATCATATTTAAATCTACACACCCTACCTTTACGGAAAAGATCAAAGAGGTGATGACATATTCTTCCAAAAAAGACTGGGCTAATGCAAATAAAATGATGGATCGAGTAGAAAAAACCTGGAACAAAGGCAACGCGGTGATCGCCATCAAATATGCTGACCAGGATTTTTCCATACTATATGTAATCTTAATGCGCATGAAAGGCGCTATTTTGACTAAAGATGTACACGGGGTTCTACGAGAAGGAGAATCGGCAATTTATATTTATAACAATATCACTTCCATCTCACCTAAACCTTAAAAGGAGGAACCTATATGCTTAGCCTTGGTGTATATATTATTAGAAGCTTAATCATCATTTTGGCAACCTGGTTAGTAACCAATTTGATTGGGAAAAAGTCAATGGCACAGTTCACACCATATGATTTAGCTGTTCTATTCATAATTTCTAATGTGGTATCCCAACCCTTAGTCAATAAAGATTCCTTTAAAACAGCACTGGGAGCCATTATTTTGTCTATTAGCATAGTGATTATCGGCAAGTTATCTCTGAACAGAAATCTTTATCGCCTCAATTTCTCACCGAGTATTCTGATTGCCAACGGAAAAATAGACAGAGAAGAATTAAAGAAAAACAACATAAATCTGTATACCCTGCTCTCTATGCTGAGAATCCAAGGTTATTTCAAAATTGCTGATGTGAATTATGCAATTTTGGAGGTAGGGGGGGATATTTCTGTAATCCCCAAGAGCAATGTCCGACCTGCCACCACTAAAGAATTGAACTTAACGCCCCCGGAAAATGGACTTACATACTCGGTAATTGTAGACGGTCAAATAAATAAGCAAATTCTTACCTATGCACAAATTTCAGAAGAATGGTTGGTAAGTCAGCTTCAACTATTGTTTACAGCAAAACCCGAGGATGTTTTTTATGCAGAAGTAGATTCCGACAAACAATTATTTGCCAATTTATATAGTGATTGTCCCCCAAAAATAGCGCAGTAATTAGGCTAAAATAGTCACAAGCTAACGTAACCAAAAAATAAGGAGTGAAGTTAAGCTGTGTTTAACATGGGGTTTACTAACTTATTGAGCTTGATTATTGGGCTAGCAATGCTTATTAGCTGTACCAGCATTGCCTATCTGTTCCAAAAAAATCTTTTTGCTAAATACCGGGAGAATTAAGCCTGTTTTCCCCTGATGTTAAAGAGTAAAGCGATAATAAACAAAGGTATTTCCAAGCCTGCTTCCACGATAAGTCCAATCACAGGGAAATCATACTGAATGAATTTCCCTTGCTCCATGTTACTGCTGAAACCTGCCAGGCAAAACATCAGGGCCACTAAGGTTGCTGGATAAACCAGGGGTTTATACGTAGCTAAACCTGCCCACTGGGATATGCCTAAGCAAAAGGCCCAGATCAGAAGACTAGAAGCGACTATGCCAGCTGCAATGACCATCATCATCCAAAGCACCTCTATTCTTTGGATAAAGTTACTAATATTGATTATCCTGGCCAGCTCCAATCCGGGAGCATAAACGTTTTGAGCTTGGATATAACCGAGTACAGCAGTGCTAAAAATGACGATAATACCCACGAAAAGCGAGCCCATGCTGACTGCGCAGAACTTGGCCAGAAAGCCGTTTTCCGGACGATTGCACAAGGGTATGAACATTGACATCATTATGCAAATACCAAAATAGGACAAGATAAAGAAGGACCCGGTGATTAAAGGGACTGCACCATCATCAAACTGAGGCTTAAGCCAGCTTAGATTCACATAGGGTGTGACTAAGGAGGCAACAATTAAGAGGCTGATAATATATAATGGACCAAGGAGTTCGGTAACCCTAGCGATTACCTCCAGGCCTTTGCGGGCCCCGTAGCCCACAATCAGGAAACCGGAAACCAAAGCTACCAGAAAGGGTGTTTTGGGCAAAAAAACGCCGATAATCATCTGGACCAGGCCCCTCATCAGCAGGACACAGCTCAGCATAAAAAATAGGGGAAACATCAGACCTACTATTTTCCCCAGATATTTGCCCAATATAGTGCAGCTATACTGGATAAAGTTTTCACCAGGAAAGCGTACTCCCATATAGGCATAGATTAGGGCCAGCAGGACGTCCAGAAACCAACCTCCCATGCAGGCTAGCCAGGCATCCCTGCCCGCATGCGCAATGAGAAGGGCTGGAACTTGAGCGGAGGTAACGGAGGCAATGATTGTAAATAGTAACCAGATAAATTGGGTGGTTGTAATGATACCTTTTTCCTGCACACACTTTTACTCCTTTTAACGAAGTCTAAATAGGGTTGTAGCCAGCGGGTCTAGTAATTGTTCCAGCCACTGAATAGGTGTGGACCAATTTCTGAGCTTAGCAATTCCCAGGTAAACTGATACTGTGATTAAGAAACTTACCATCACCAATTCACCCCATTGCTTATTCTTGACCAGGGGAATCCCTTCAAAAAGACTAATAAAAACTACAGTAAGGATAAATAGAATGGTCATAACTTATTCCCTTCTGATGTTTTCTTGAACGGAGTTTCTGATCATGCCAAGGCCGGAAATTTGGACATGAAAAGTCAATTCATACGTTATGGTGGGAAAAACCCGATCCCACTCTCTTTTGACCTGCTTCCACTTTTTAGGGCTGTAGTTATGAATTGTGCTGGCGAAGCCGATAAAATCAGCATTAAGTCCTTTTTGCGCTTTAGTGATGGTTTGCTCCACCCGTTTCTGCAGTTGTTGCTCTGTTTCCTTTTCGAGGTTCTTAAAATAACCTAGGTTCTCTGCAGAGATAGAGACTGATTCTTCTTCCCGAATATTGCCTTGGCCTACACAGGAAATTATCATGGTGATACCCTGGCCTGAAAAAACGGGGGTGAGGGAAGTTTCTCCTTTGGTAATATTCAATGTCACCCCTTGTGCAGGATTGCCATGATCACCCGGTATGAAAACAGTATCTCCCTGCATTTTGTTGCTAAGCCAGCGAAGACCACGGGATTCTTCCTGGTTTAGTAGGCCAATCAAACGGTTGTTTTTGAAGATAGCTGTTTTCTCAATTACCATTTCTTGAGGCATTTCGCTTTCGGAGGCAGCCACCTTTTTTTGACCTTTTATCTCTGCCAATTGTTTGTTTAACTCCTTTTGCCGATCCTTTAACTCCACATAAGGGGCAAGGCTAACCTTGCTTTCTCCTTTAAGCCGTAAAAAGAATTCGTTGCGATTAACATAATTGGCAAAAGCCATATCCTGATTACCACTCATCATCATTTCTAAACTGTTGGCCGATATATCTTCGACCTGCATTTTGGCTTCTAGAAACTCTTTGGCTGTGCGGTCGGCGACTACTATCCAAGTGGTCCGCCGGGCTTCTCGGTTGCGTTCTAAGTAATCAAGGATATCTGTTATCCCATGCTCTGCTAAATCTTTTCCAAAGACTATCACTTTATTGTGGGAAAAGATTACCCGGCGGGGAGTAATTTTGCCGAAGCTGCGTACTGCCTCAAATAAGGACTTGCCTTGGCTGGTCAAGACCAAAAAGGGTTTTTCTGCCGTAGCACCCTGGCCGTGAGGGGAGGCTTTGGGTGCAGCAATATTGGCAACTTGGAGGGTTACCAGGAGGGGCCCCGGGCCGGGCAGGCGGTCAATGCCAGTTCCTACCACGATCGCCAGTTCGTCCACTACCCTTCTATCCCAGCAACCAGACATGACAACTGGTAACGGGAATAAAAAAGCCCACCCCAAAGACCCC
>CAZKEO010000208.1:0-4688 GCA_964551785.1 uncultured Eubacteriales bacterium
GAAGCCCAGTAACACTGTCCATCAACTGTTCTTGCACCGTGACTGCTTTCCCAACTGCGCCAAAGAAGGTGGTCGCAAGCTGTTCCTGCTCTTGGGTGGCATATTTACCTAAGGTAATCGCCGCAGCACCCTCACCTACCAGGCTAGGGGTATTGGGCATCACCCGAATCACGGGTACGGCAGCAGCTATCCCTGCTTCGATGGAGCTAGTAGTAACTCCGGCTGCAATGGAAATAACGACTTGGTTCACCGTGATGGCTGCCCCAATTTCCGCTAAGACCTCAGCTACCACTTGCGGCTTAACTGCCAATAGGATGATATCCACCTGACTAACTAGTTGTCTATTGTCACTGCAAGTATTAATTTGTAATTCACTAGCAAGCTTAGCTAAGTTAGCACTATTAATATCACTAGCCCAGAGGTTGGCTGGAGTTACCAGACCTGCTTTCAGCAGACCAGTGATTAATGCTCCTGCCATCGCTCCGGACCCGATAAAACCGATTTTTCGATTGCTCAAAGTCATGGTTATACCACCTTAACGAACCCAAGTAAAGAGTCCCTTCTCCTTAGACTCCTCCTGCGAAAGCACGGCCGAAATATCTACATTACTAGGTACAAAGAGATAAATACCTGCCCCTACCTTCTGGAGACTGCCATTAAGGGCATAAATACAGCCACTTACAAAATCAACTACGCGTTTGGAGAGTTCTTTGTCGGCACTTTCTAAATTAACTACTACTGCGCGGCGATTTTTAAGTTGATCAGCAATTACCTGCACATCTTCATAGAACCTAGGCTCCATCACCATTACTTTAATTTGTTTCTGTTGATGAATACTTACCACGGGAGCTTTTTTACGACGGGATACTTCTTCGGTACCCTCATCTTCATCATGGACCATTTCTTCTGTTAGCTCCTCTTCCTCATCACCTAAACCCATAAAACCCAAGACTTTATCCATTACTTTAACCATCTGAACTCCTCCTTATTAAAAATTTTCATCTATTTGCTATCCGCGTGGGCCAAAAATCTCTGAACCAATTCTGACTATAGTAGCTCCTTCTTCAATCGCTACCTGATAGTCATTCGACATTCCCATTGATAAATACTCCATCGTGACACCTGGTAGTTGGAGAGCATCCAGCTGCTGGGCTAATGCTCGTAGTTTCCGAAATACAGGTCTGGTAGCTTCCGCTGCTGTCTCAAAAGGAGCCATGGTCATCAGCCCACAAATTCTCAGGCCTGGTAATTGGGCAGCCTTTTGGAGAAAGTCAGGGGCTTGCTCGGCAGGGAGTCCTTGTTTCGAAGCTTCTCCAGAAATGTTCACCTGTACCAGCACTTGGCACTGCATCCCTAACTGTTGGGCCCGATGGTTGATTTCCTCAGCTAAAGACCAGCGGTCTAGGGAGTGAATTAAGTAAACCTTATCAATAATGGCTTTAACCTTATTGGTCTGTAGGGAGCCAATTAAGTGCCAACGGACCGGACCTTGAAGCAGGGGATACTTCTCCAGCAACTCCTGAACTCGGTTTTCACCTAAATCCAAATTGCCGGCATCCACAATCTGCTGGATTAGTTCCGCAGTTCTGGTTTTTGTCACCACTACTAATTTAACTGCTGTTGGGTCTCTGGAAGCCCGAGTAGCGGCTGCGGCAATCTGACTGTGAACCTGCTGTAAATTAGTTTCTAGCGACATTCAGGTACACCTACCTAACATATACAGGTTGACCTTCTTGCACCAACCCAGGATTATTGATAACCAAGGAATTCGCTGTTAACGCTGTGGAATTAGTACCGACTGGACCAACTGCCAGTTGGTCCCCTAACTCGCCTTTAACCGTTACCTGTTGCCAGTTTACGGTCTCCTTATACACTATGTAGATTCCTTTTTGACCGTTTTTTTCTACGATCGTACTTTTAGGAAGTATGTAGCCTTGATAGCGATTGGTAATCAACTTAAGTTCAGTTAACCTATTGTGGACGAATTCAGGGCGGAAAGTGTTGGAACTTAGTACTAAATACTGGGGTGTTTGCCCTTTCGTCTCGCTAAGCACCCTAAAAGAGATGGTTTCCTGATCAGCTGCTGATCGACCATACACAATTTTTTTCTTAAGCAGTTCGGAATTAAGCTTATTTTGTTTCAAATCCACCAAAAACAAAACCGGTTTTAGGTTATTATAAATTTTCATAATCGGCTGGCCTGATTGCACATTGGCCTGGTCTGCGGCAGTTGGTTTACTCTTGCTGGCATTGGTTAGGGCTACATCAATGATGCGCGCAACTCCTAACTTCTCGATATTTTCCGGTGTTGCTATGCCTTCGATCCCGTCAACCTTATAAGAAACTATACCAGTGATTGGTGCCATGACAGCTTGGTCTTTTTGCCCACTCCCGGTTTCAATCGTGTTCACAGTAATTAGAGCAGACAAAGCTCCTTTTCTAGCTCGTTCTCCTTCTGGAACCACTGGTTTTAGCAGACCAGCCTGTGGTGCAACTACTGACTGTTCTTCCCGTACTAAAACCACCTCAACTGGCACTACTTCTTCTAATACTCCCAGTTTGGCTGGTTCAACGTCAACCAATCTAGAGACAAGTGTATTTTTGATTGTTATAAAGCCCCACCATAGCACACTGGCTAAGATTAGCACTGCTACTATGCCGAGTACCGCAATCCACCGTTTGTTAAGGTGTTTTGGGGCTTGACGCTTCTTGGTCTGCCTCCCTGCTGTCTTGGTAACTTTGCTGTCTATTGCCATGGCAGGACATCCTTTCCAAACTCCATTAACAAAGTTCTATTCGACAGCAGCTCAGTAGAATCCTGCTTAAACCTATGTAAATCTTCGCTTTGTTAGCTAAGTTCCGCTAACCAAATACTACTATCAGCATCACTTGGCATCCTCCAATCACCTCGTGGTGATAAACTAATTGTCCCTACTTTTGGACCATCAGGTAAACAGGAGCGTTTAAACTGCTGGCTGAAAAATCTCCGGTAAAAAACTTGTAGCCATTGCTTGATTTCCGCTTCAGGGTATTTATCCCCAAAAGCCTGTTGAGCTAGAAATAATACCTTCTGCGGAGGCATCATAAAACGAACTACATAATACAAAAAGAAGTCATGCAATTCATAAGGGCCAATAGTGTCTTCGGTTTTTTGCCGGATTTGCCCGTTTTCATCAGGAGGTAATAATTCTGGACTAATTGGGGTAGCTAGAATGCTCGCAAGCACTGCTTGGGTTGCTTCGTTAACAACATTTTCGGCTACCCACTTGACCAAAAACTGCACTAACGTTTTGGGGACTCCGCAATTGACCGCATACATGGACATATGGTCACCATTATAGGTGCTCCACCCCAGCGCCAGTTCTGATAAGTCTCCCGTCCCGATGACCAGACCCTGATGCTTGTTGGCAAGATCCATTAAGATTTGGGTCCGCTCGCGGGCTTGCACATTTTCATAAGTAATGTCGTGTAACTCTGCTGGGTGACCAATATCCTGGAAGTGTTGTAGACAGGCTGGTTTAATATCAATTTCCCGGACCTCTATTTGCATAGCCTGCATCAGTTTGCAGGCATTGGTATAGGTGGTATCCGTGGTGCCGAAACCGGGCATGGTGACAGCTAGAATATTGGCAGAAGGTAATCCTAAGGTTTCAAAGGTCTTAGCTACAACCAGCAAAGCTAAGGTTGAATCCAGACCCCCGGAGATCCCAAGCACAGCTTTTTTAGTGCCGGTATGCTCCAAGCGTTTCGCTAAGCTAGCCACTTGGATGCTGAAAATCTCAGCACAGCGCTCAGCTCTGGTGTGAGGGTCCTCCGGAATAAAAGGATAAGCCGAAATATAGCGTTCCAACTTTGGGACAGCTCCTGCTGTTGGGACTGGTTGGGGGTATCCAAATTCAACAGTTTGGTAGTAACTGTTCCCTACCTCAACTGCTTGATTAGCACTAAAAGTTTTATTGTTTAATCTTTCTGAGGCTAAGCGTTCCACATCCAGCTCGGCATAGGTGATACTGTTTTCCCTGCTAAAGCGTGGGGAATCCTGTAAGAGTGTCCCATTTTCAGCAATCAGACAATCTCCTCCAAAAACCAAATCAGTAGTGGATTCGTGTACACCTGCGGAAGCATAGATATAACCACACATACAACGGGCACTTTGTTGCAGCACTAATTGCCGCCGATAGGCAGATTTACTAACCAGATCATTACTAGCTGATAAATTAGCAATGACGGTAGCGCCCTTTAAAGCCAAGTAGGAGCTAGGAGGAATCACGGCCCACAAATCCTCACAGAGTTCAACACCGAAAGTAAACTCTGCCTGGCTACACTGAAACAGCAGTTGGCCAAAGGGAACTTTTTGCTGTAATAAATTTACCTCTTGACAATTATGCTCCATAACATGTCCAGAGGTAAACCATCTTTGCTCGTAAAATTCTTTCGAAGTGGGTATATACTTTTTGGGCACGATCCCTAGAATTTTACCTTGCTGGATTATCACCGCACAATTAAAGAGCTTTTGCTCAATAATTAAGGGAATCCCTAGCAATGCGACCAGCGGAGAGGCTTTGGTCCAAGTCAATAACTGCGCTAAACAATTGAGCGCTCTATCTAATAAGATTTTTTGGCCAAGCAAATCACCACAAGTATAGCCCGTAATTGCTAACTCTGGAAACACTACCAAATCAGCTTGG
>CAZKEO010000209.1:0-4683 GCA_964551785.1 uncultured Eubacteriales bacterium
TCAGTTGCTAAAGCAACATTTTCGTAAGCAGTTAAATTGGGCATTAAGTTATAAAACTGAAAGATAAAGCCGACAGCATGTCTTCGAAACATGGTAAGCTCAGCTTTGGTCATATGCTGTAAAGGCTTATTCCTGTAAAAAATTTCTCCGCTGGTAGGTGTATCCATCCCACCGATGATATTTAACAAGGTGCTTTTTCCAGAACCGCTAGGTCCCAAAATTACGACCATTTCGCCTGCCAATAGCTCTAAATCCACACCTTTTAAGGCCTGGACTGATACTTCTCCATTATCGAAGGTTTTCTGCAGGTTTCGAGTTCGGATAATTGGTTCCATCAAGGCACCCCTTTTTACTGTTCTGCGGTGCATATTATTGCTCAAACGGGAAAAACTTATCCTTGTAACTTTTTTCTACGGAGAGAGGAGGTGAATACATTGAAGAAATATCAAAAATATATATTGAGGCTGACTATCTTAGCAGTTTTGCTCACTGCAGTATTCATGGTGGGGTGTACTGCTACCAAGAAACCAGTTCCTAACCAAGTAACTCCGCCAGTACCTGCACCAACAACACCAACTCCCGTCAACCCTAGAGCCATCACCCCACAAGTAGTCCCAACACCTGGCAACCAAGCCCGAGCTAAGGATGCGGCAGATGATATCGCCAAAAAGGTATCAGCTATTAATGGTGTTAATAAAGCGTATGTGGTTGTGGTAGGCAATGTCGCTTTGATTGGCGCAGATATCAAACAAAATATCGAAGGTGCCAAAGTAGAAAAAATCAGAGAGCAAGCAGCCACCCGTGCTAAGGAGGATCCTCGGATCGTGAGCGCAGTCGTGGAAACAGGTCCTGATGCAGTTACCAGAATCCAAAAAATCGCTAGTGGTATCGCGCAAGGACGACCCATTTCTGAGTTCTTTCAGCAAATCAATGAGTTCTTTAATCGGGTGAAGCCAACTACTTAATTTTACCATAAAAGCAGCGACTCTTCCACTGCGGAAGGGGTCGCTGCTTTTGTTCGCTGGGAATTAGCTCGTTACGTCTGGCTGGTTAGCTTTTGAGAGAGGTTGCTGAGTTTTCCCACGATAGCTCAAGGCTTTCCGCGGGCACTTTTCCACACATAATCCGCAATTAGTACAATTATCAAACTGCTCCTCTTTGGGATTAGCGTTCCAGGAGCATTGATTTCGACATAAGGAGCAATGCTCATTACACAATTCCTGGTTATGCTTGATACTCAGTAGCCTTTTCTTACCGAGTAAAGTTAATAGGGCACCAGAAGGACAAAGATAATTACACCAAAAACCCTTTTGTAAAAAAGCATCAATTAAAAGGATGCTGATTAAGAATCCCAATCCAATCCAAAAAACAGTGCCTGTGGTTAAATAATAAATAAATCGTCCCAAGAGTACATAAGGTAAGATATAAGGAAAAACCATTACCCCAGCCAGGGTCAGGAGTAAACCTGCGCCTAAAAGGAGGTACCGCAACCTGGGGTAGGTGAGAAGTTTTAGTTGCAGTGCTTTACGGTGATATTTTTTCCACAAAATAGTCCGGGTAACTTCAAAAATCGTGTTGATAGGGCAGAGCCAACTACAAAAAACACGCCCCAATAGCATGGCCAAGATCACGGGAATCAAGGCTGAGAAAGCGAAAATCCAGGTCACAGGTTGACGTGCTAAGATGACTTGTAAAAAGGCTAACGGGTCAAGGAAGGTCAAGCCGGCAATTGTGACAGACCAATAGGATCCACTGAATTCGGACAGAAAACTCTGCATAAATTGCGTCTTGCCACCTAAATTGCCAAGCAGGGCATCAATCAGTACTACCAACCAAGACAAATAGCCCCCTTTTAAATATTCAGGGGCATAGTCAGCAAAGCTACCGTAAATGCGCCACAAGGAACCTATGGTATCAGGTGGCAGGTAGCGATATAGACGTTTGTAGCTTTCCAACACCGGGATCAAAATTACCATCGTTAGGGCAATAACTTGGACCTTACTACGAATTGACTGAAGTTTCAAGCTCTATCCTCCTAACACTGATAGCTGGGGGCTCAACTGGACAAAAGTGCTCACAACGGCCACAGCCTACGCACTTGTCCTGCTTAACTACAGGTCTGTTTTTAGCGTCAACAGTTAAGGCCTTACCTTCATAAGGACAGGAAGTTTTACAAAGATGGCACGTAGGGCGATTGCCATTATGGACCACACACCGCTTGGTATCGATTCCTGCTACCCCGATTTTAACCGTGGTGCTAATCAGCTTTAAATCAGGTTTAATCTGCTGCAAAGCACCTGTGGGACAGACATTAGTACATTCCATACAAAGGGTACAGGGATTACTACGGAGATTGGCGAGCAGTGGAGTATCGGCTAATTGACCGTCTGCCCAACTGCCAAAGGTAATGGCCTGAGCCCGGCAAGCCTGCCCACACTTAAAACAGCGGATACACTTGGCAATAAAGTGGTCTTCAGGGACAGCGCCAGGCGGCCGCAGCGGCAGGGAATAGCTATTAATTAAACTACCAGGTGTTACTAAAAATAAGAAACCAAGCATTCCCAGGCTTTCGAGAAATTGCCTGCGGTTAATAGTCCTTCGAGTAATGGTCATCAGAAACACCTCATTATGAGTTTTCTAGAAAATGCATTTCCACATTAATAGACAAAATCCTGCAAATTATCCCTTATTGAAAACATTTTCCTGATAAAAGGATTGTGGTATACTAGAAACATACAGCCCTCAGGGGGTACAAGCGATGTCTTTCTCTGCTAAGACTAAAAGCGAAATGGCTCGAATTGTCTCGGAAAAAGCATGCTGCCAGAAAGCTGAATTGGCGGCCTTAATTCGCATGGACGGAATTATCCAGATCAGCGCCGGTAACCGGGTTACCTTAAATATCAGCACAGAAAATGCAGCCATTGCCCGCAAGGTCTTTAGCCTACTTAAAAACTTATTTAACATTCATACTGAAGTAATGATGCGTAAGGGGATTCGCTTAAAGAAAAACAACTCTTATCTGGTGCGTGTTGCGGAACCTGATAAGGTGCGATTAATTTTGAAGTCCATCGGGGTACTTGATGTGGAGGGTGACCTTGCAGAGGGGATTGACCAAGAATTACTCAAAAAGGAATGTTGCCGTCGGTCATATTTGCGCGGGGTCTTTCTGGGTGGTGGCTCTGTGAGTGATCCAGAAGGTGACTACCATCTTGAGATTATTACAAACGACCTGAAACACGCAGAAGCCATTTGCCGCTTAATCAGGAAATATAAACTACATGCTAAAATAGGAACTCGCAAAAATTGGCAGGTCGTTTATCTCAAAGGTAGTGAGGCGATTGTTGATATGCTGAGTATCATGGGTGCCCACACTGCGTTATTGAATTTCGAAAATGTGCGGATCGTCAAAGATATGCGTAACAAGGTCAACCGCTTAGTCAATTGTGAAACTGCCAATTTAAATAAGACAGTTAATGCAGCGTTAAGGCAGGTAGAAAATATTCGTTTTGTGGTCAAAACCTTTGGGTTAGAAACCCTTCCAGATGGGCTGCGAGAAATGGCAGAGCTACGTCTACTCTACCCGGAGGTGAGTCTGAAGGAATTGGGTGAATTGATGAATCCACCGATTGGGAAATCAGGAGTAAATCACCGGATTCGTAAACTAGAAAAAATGGCTGAGAAACTGCGGGGGAACAAGTAGACAGTGAAGATGAGCGAGTTAGATATTTTGTTACGAGATAAAACTAAAGTAGCCATCGACCACTCCAAAGCAAAGTGGAAAGACCGTAGAGGCAGTGCGCCAAGAACCGCTAAATGGGGCATCAACTTCCTGGGAACAGGCGGGAACCCGGAAGCGGTAATTGCTCAAAAGCCGCGGACAGCTGGGTTTTTGGTGGATTTTGGCGAACTTTTTATGTATGTCGATCCAGGGCCTTCTGCTATGCAGGGAATTACCGAAGCCCAGGTAGATTTAGGTGCGCTGGATGCAGTCTATATTTCGCATGGTCATGTGGACCATTATGCTGGTGCCGAGAGTGTCATCGAAGGTATGTGCTGGGCGATGTCTACGCGCCGGGGTTTGCTCCTAGGGCCAAAAACTGTTTTTGAAGATGAAAGCTTAATTAGTCAGTTCCATCAGGGGAAAACAGTCAATTGTGGTTATCGGGGCGGGCCGGAAGTTATTTACCTCGGGGACCATCAAGAGCTTAAGTTGAAGGGGACAAAGCTTACTCCTGTCAAAGCTCATCATGGGACCGAAAACTACGGATTTATCCTCGAGGATCAGCAGTTACGCTTAGGTTACACAGGTGATACCAGCTATATCCTGGGTTATTCGACACCTGAGGGAATCGAGCAAGTTAAGCGGTTTGGGCCAATCATGGATTTACAAGCCATCGAAAGCTTCCGGGAGGAGATTAAAGCCACCTTTGCTAATGTAGATGTACTGATTGCTAATGTGACCAGCCATAATGCCTGGGCTCATCGGCATTTGACTGGGATTGGTTTGGCACATCTCTTAAAGGATTCCCAAATTAAACTGTGTTATATTACCCATTTCAATTATTGTTGTGTAGAGCCTGAGGATATTCGCTTCCAAATGGCCGAATATATCGAAGGTATTAGCGGGATTCCTACCAAAGTAGCTTTGGATATGGGGTATCTTGACTTAACGGCTTATATCAA
>CAZKEO010000210.1:0-4678 GCA_964551785.1 uncultured Eubacteriales bacterium
GCCGGCCATGGGAGCTTTAAGGCGCGGAATGGTCCTGCTGTGCGGGATGTTGTGTTGCGTGGGTTAAATGGGGATACTAAGTTTGAGGTTATCCTAGCTGGAGTAGGTCCCGTGGCAGCCGCCGCTAGTACAGCCAGACAACTAGCTATAGCAAGCTATGACTTGGTCGTTAGTGCAGGCATTGGTGGCGGCTTTTCGGGCAAGGCAGAGTTGGGCTCGCTCGTCGTGGCAGATGTAATTGTGGCGGCTGATTTAGGAGTGGAGACTCCAGCGGGTTTTAGCAGTATAGAGGAATTGGGCTTCGGTGCTACTCGCATTCAGGTTGATCCGAGCCTTATACAGCAGGTGACTGGGGCACTAATGGCAGCGGGACTTATGGTTAGTGTAGGCCCTGTGCTCACAGTTTCGACAGTGACAGGTACGGCTGAGAGTGCGACCAAACTGTCAGCTCGCGTGGCAAGTGCTACTGCAGAAGCCATGGAGGGTTATGGAGTAGCACTTGCTGCTCAGGCCCAAGGGTTGCCGATCCTAGAACTTCGTGCTATCTCAAACCTAGTTGGCCCCCGTGACCGGGCCGGTTGGCGTATCAAAGAGGCGTTAGATGTCTTGGAAGTAGCCAGCAGAGTATTATCGGAGGTACTATCATGAAAATTACCTTTTCTCCTTGTCCTAACGACACTTTTATCTTCCACGCCTGGGTGCACGGACTCATTCCCGGCGCACCTAAGCTGGAAGTTAACTATGCCGATATTGATATAACTAATAGTATGGCTGCTAGTGGCAAGGGGCCTGATGTGCTCAAGATTTCCTATGCAGCTTTACCGTGGGTGTTATCCGAGTATGCCCTGCTACCCTGCGGGGGAGCATTAGGGAGAGGTTGTGGACCACTGGTACTAACCTCACCCAAAGTAGGAAGTATTCAGGAGCCTACCCTACTGAGCGGTCGACGGGTGGCAGTACCTAGTGAACGCTCCACAGCCTACTTGCTCTTCCGGCTCTGGGCAGCTCAACAAGTACCAGGTGGTGTGGGCGAGATAGTGGTTCTGCCTTTTCACGAGATTATGCCAGCCGTCCGTGCTGGGGAGGTTGATGCTGGCTTGGTAATTCACGAGGCCCGCTTTACTTATCCTTCCTATGGGCTCTCCCTCTTGGTTGACTTAGGTAGTTGGTGGGAGGCCGAGACCAACTTGCCCATCCCCCTAGGTGCAATTATTGCTCGCCGTTCCCTGGATTTAGCGGCAATTGCGGGATGGATTCGCGCCTCGGTAAAACAGGCTTGGGCAAACCCCGCGGCCTCCAGAGAGTATGTGCTGAGTCACGCCCAAGAATTATCTCCCGAAGTAGCACAAGCCCACATTCAGCTTTATGTCAACGAGTTCTCCGCTGATTTAGGGGAGCTTGGATATGCGGCTGTTACTGCCCTACTGGATCGGGCTGCGGAAGCAGGGCTGGTGCCAAAGGTGGAATTGGCTGCCTTGCGAATAGAGTAATGCTTGACTATCAATTATCAGAGGCGTATACTTGAAATGAGCATATGCCCAAAAGGAGGCGCGGGATGGCTAGAAGACGCTGCTGTGGGATGATTGATGATTTTCCTATTTGCCATAAATTTGTGCCTACACCGTCAAACGGCAAAGCAGAGATTACGATAAAGTTTGAAGAAATTGAAGCCATTCGGTTGAAAGACCTCGAAGGGCTAGACCAAATCGAATGTGGCAAATCTATGGGTCTATCTCGACCTACCTTCCAAAGAATTCTTCAATCAGCTAGAACCAAAATCGCCAAGGCATTGCTTGAGGGACTACCAATCGTGATCGAAGGGGGTAATTTTATGGTAAAACACAGAAAGTTTGAATGTGCAGGTTGTGGTCATGTCTGGGAAGTAGAGCCTTGTAGCATGGGTGGCAAGCATGGCTACGAAATTGCCTGCCCTAAATGTAATGGAATGCAGAAAATTAAAATTGAAGATGGTCAGAGGCATGCTTGTGGAGGACCAAATCACGGTGGGGGTTGTTGCGGCAACCATTAGTAATTAATTCTCAATGCTTACTTTAGGAGGGTTGCTCAAAATTTGGGCAACCTTTTTCAAAGTCCGAAGTTGACTAAAGAGGGTGATTAGGTGGAACAGCCAAGAATTCTGATCGTAGATGATGAAGCCCTGATTAGGGAAATGATTAAGGAATATATCAGTCCAGAAGGCTACCTAATTGAGGAAGCAGCAGATGGCGCGGAGGCCTTAAGGCTATGGGAGAGTACTAATTATGCTTTGGTTATCTTGGATGTGATGATGCCAAAGGTTGATGGTTGGACAGTCTGTAGAGCAATCCGCAAAATCTCCAACGTGCCGATCATCATGTTGACAGCCAGGGGCGAGGAATATGATAAGTTATTTGGTTTTGAACTTGGGGTTGATGATTTTCTGGTCAAGCCCTTCAGTCCTAAGGAACTGCTAGCCCGCATGAAGGCTATTTTTCGGAGAAGTAACTCTCTGAATGCCCACGACAAAGCGGATACCCTTAGCTTCGAAGGTTTAGTGATTGAGTTTGATGCCAGAAATGTCCTAGTAGATGGTGAGCAGGTAAGCCTTACCCCGAAAGAATTTGAGCTGCTAAGCTTTTTTGCCCGCCATCCAGACAAGGTTTTTTCGAGGGATCAACTGCTCAATGCAGTATGGGGTTATGATTTTATTGGGGAAGATCGGACAGTGGATACCCATATTAAAATGCTGCGGGAAAGAATTAAAGCCTATCGAAAATTTATCATAACAGTGTGGGGTACAGGCTATAAATTTGAGGCAGGTGGTAAGCGATGAAAAGCATTGCCTCAAAGCTCTGGTTGGGCATGATCTTCCTGGTAAGCATTGTTCTAATGCTCTTATGGCTGTTTCAGATTGTTTTTCTAGAGCAATTTTATACTGATGCTCAAATCTCTGAGGTCAAAAAAGCAGGACAAACCATACTCCAAGAGTATAATGGCTTACAGAGAAGCGAGTTAGAAGTAAAATTTGAGGAGTTAGCAAACAACAGTAATCTTAGCATAGAACTATTGGATGTGGCTGGGAATAGTATTTATGCGGCAGGAAGCATGGGTAGCCAGATGCCAATGATGTGGAATAGTGGTAGACTAGAGGCATTTAGGGAAGTGATTTCCGGGAAGGAAGTATCCCTTCCTATGACCCACCCGCGATTTAATAGTAAGTTTATCTTAATTGGCCTCCCTGTTATTGTCTCAGGCAAAATTCAGCAGGCACTTTTGATTACTATCCCTATGGCTCCGGTCAGTGAAACCGCCAATATTTTAAAACAACAACTGATCTACATAACGGGGTTGCTCTTAGTTATTGCTATTTGTATATCCTTCGTACTCTCCAGGCTGCTGACTAAACCGATCTTAGAGATAAACCGGGTATCTGCGGAACTGGCCAAAGGTAATTTAGCAGCCAGAATCCAGCTCAAGAACCAAGATGAAATTGGGATGTTAGCTGCAACTATTAATTATCTGGGTCAGGAGTTATCAAAAGTAGAACAGCTCAGAAAGGATTTAGTGGCTAATGTGTCTCATGAGTTACGGACACCCTTAAGTTTAATCAGAGGCTATGCCGAAACTATTAGGGATGTCAGTGGTGACATTCCCGAAAAGCGGGAAAAACAATTGGCAATTATCCTGGCGGAGACCGAGAGGTTAAATAAAATTGTCAATGATATTCTTAATCTCTCCCAAATCCAGGCAGGGTATGTTACGTTAGATCGCAAGCCTTTTTTAGTTTACCAAGTGCTGGAACGGATCGTCAAAAGCTTCGAAATCTATGCCACTGAGGCCCAAGTCGAGGTTAGTATGATTAACCAAGGTGACATTATGGTAGAAGCAGACGAATTAAGGCTAGAACAAGTAATTTATAACTTAATCAATAACGCAATCAATCACACCCCTCCAGGGAACAAGGTAATAGTAAAAGCCCTCAACCAAGATGCTAAAATCCGAGTAGAGGTTGCCGACACGGGTCAGGGAATTCCAACAGAGGATTTAAAGCATATTTGGGAAAGATTTTATAAAGCTGATAAAACCGGCAGCAGAACTAATAGCGGTTCAGGGCTGGGACTGGCCATTGTTAAGAGTATTCTAGAGGCCCACAACTTCGACTATGGGGTCGATAGTGAAGTAGGAAAGGGCACAACCTTTTGGTTTGTAATCAACAATTGAGCCTGCTCAGGGTTAACTCCGGGTGGCGTGGTTACCTTCCAGGCACTGATACTCCACTTCAGGCGACGTCAGCTCTCGGAGCGCAGCGACATAGAGATGCGGGGAGCCCTTGTGGTAGTGCATCAGCTGCTTGGTTCCTGCTTCGGCCAAACTCATCTACTGCTTTACCTTGGGTACAGTGGCCTTCGCGACGGAACCAGCGCAGTGATTCACCGCAGAAGCTCCGTAAAGTGCCTTGCAGGTAACCACGCTACCCTTCGTACCTCAGGGGTCGCTTAGGTGTTTTCTTACAGTAGAATGATAGTCCCAGGCCAATTTTCCTCTGCGGTTCATTGAAGCATGCATTAACAAAACCTAGGTCTAGTACCGTTCCGGTGGAGGAGCGATTAGTGGAGCATTGTGCATTTCTTAGCGAAGGGGTCCAATAAAATTGCCCCGATTGGCATGGACGCCAATCGCCCTGGCGGTGGTCACGGAC
>CAZKEO010000211.1:0-4635 GCA_964551785.1 uncultured Eubacteriales bacterium
TGTTCAAGTTACCACAGTCATAGAATCCTGCTTTTCAGTTGGTTGCACCTTACCTATAGCTGGTTGGTTCACGATTGGGGCAAAGGGGTTAACGGTAATATATAACCTCGCTCCCGCACCTAGCAAAGACCCTAAAACTGCTACTAAAAATAAGCTTACCCACTTGGCACGCATGCCGTCGCTCCCCCTCAATTGTATGTTGGCTTTATGATAACATGACAGGGGTAGGAATGCAATTCTACCTACTCCAGCAACAGTATTTAACCTTACAAATTATAAACATCCTCTTCCCGCAAAGTGTTGATCCCATTGGCGTTAAGAATAGCTATCGCCTCATCAACTGCTTCTACCCGGAAGACTACTAACGCCATATCTTTTGACTTTTCGACAAAGGCATAAACATATTCGATATTAATGTCACTACCTTCTAAGGTCTTGAGCGCTCGAGCTAAGCCTCCAGGAGTATCATCCACTTCCACGGCAATTACATCTGTGCAGCTGACCATAAACCCAGCCTCTTTTAAGACTTTTAAGGCTTTCTCTGGTGCATTGACAATTAATCTCAAAATGCCAAAATCAGTGGTATCCGCAATTGATAGTGCTCTGATATTTACGTTATTTTGGCCTAATATTTCCATCACCTTGACTAGCCGACCTGACTTATTTTCCAAAAACAAAGAAATCTGTTTAACTCTCATGGGCATTAACCTCCAATACTTGTAATTATCTAGTTCAAACTCAATTACAGTTCGCGACGGTCAACCACGCGTTTAGCTTTACCCTCACTCCTCGGGATAGATTTGGGTTCAACCAATTTAATTTTGGCTGCGATGCCCAAGATACTACCGATTTCGTGGCGCAACTTCCGTTCTAACTCTTCCATGCGGCGTACTTCGTCAGAAAACATCTGTTCAGATACTTCTACCCAGATCTCCAGACTATCCATGTTACTCTTACGATCTACTACTAAGAGATACTGCGGTTCGGTTTCACCGATTGCCAACAGCACACTCTCGATCTGTGAGGGGAAGACATTCACGCCTCTAATAATTAACATATCATCAGTTCGACCAATTACCCGCTCCATCCGCACAAAGTTATTACCACACGCGCATTTCTCTTGATGCAAAATGGAGATGTCTTTCGTACGATAGCGAATCACTGGTAAGGCTTCTTTATTTAAGGTGGTAAAAACTAACTCACCTTTTTGTCCATATGGTAGAGGCTCACCACTATCTGGGTCAATAATCTCTGGGATAAAGAAGTCTTCGTGAATATGGAGGCCTTTTTGTTGCTGACATTCACAGGCAACCCCAGGTCCGATTACTTCACTGAGCCCATAGATATCCATTGCCTTGATGCCAAGTTGATTTTCGATTTCTTTGCGCATATTATCAGACCAAGGCTCTGCCCCGAAAATACCGATCCGGAGGTTTAAGTCCTTGGTAGGATCTAAGCCCATCTCTCGTGCTTCCTCAGCTAGGTTTAAGGCATAGGAAGGAGTACACGCAAGGATCGCCGTTTGAAAATCCTGCATCAGCATAATCTGTCTGCGGCTATTGCCACCCGAGATTGGTACTACCGTACAACCTAATCGCTCAGCACCATAATGGAGGCCCATTCCTCCGGTAAATAACCCGTAGCCATAGGCAATCTGGATCACGTCCTCTTTAGTACCTCCAGACCATTTGATGCAACGAGCAATAATTTCAGCCCAACTGTCGATATCCTTTTGGGTATAGCCAACTACAGTCGGCTTACCAGTAGTCCCAGAAGAGGCATGCAAGCGCACTACTTCAGATTGGGGAACTGTAAATAATCCAAAGGGATAATTATCCCTTAAATCTACTTTGTTAGTAAAGGGTAGGTGGCTCAAATCAGCTAGGCTCTGAATGTCTCCTGGCTCTAAACCCTTTTCCTGAAATTTTTTCCGATAAAAAGGTACATGCTCATAGACGTTTTTTACCGTTTCTTGCAGTGCCTTTAATTGGATTACCGCTAATTGCTCTCTTGATAACCTCGAAATATCTTGTCCAGTCAACTTCTTAACCCCCTGATTTTAAGCTTAGTTTCTAATTTTTCATTAATTCGCCACTTGCTTTGGAAATCCTTTTATTTTGTCTATCTGCTTCAGGCGAACCTACATTTGATTATCCACAGAATCCACAGGCTTATCCACAGACCGAACACCTTCTGCCACATAGCTTCTTAGGGATTATCCACATTACCCACATAGCTAGCTACTTTTTCATAAACAAAATAATTCACAGCAGAAACCCTTGATAATTAAGTTACTAACAGACTTACCCACATTATCCACAGAAGAATTCATCCACAAAACCTTTGTTCCAATTTGTCATATCCGAACGAAATGTTAAAATAATTGCGGTATTTTTGTCAGAATTTTCTCTACGAAAGACAAAAGACGACGTACGTCGCCTATAATCTTCAAATTTTCTTTTCTTGGCCTAATAGCAGGTTGGGTACGGCATTGAGGTTCAAAGGGGCAAACTTACCTGCTAGATATTTATAGTACGCTGCACAGCCTATCATCGCGCCATTATCGGTACAAAGCACCAGGGGAGGATAATGGACGGCAATACCCAGCTCTTTACCGGCTGTAGTTAAGCGGTGCCGAAGCTGGCTGTTAGCAGCTACCCCTCCTGCCAGCAACAAATTCTGGACTTGATATTGTTGGGCAGCCTGTAAGGCCTTAGTTACCAAGACGTCGGTGACAGACTGTTGAAAAGCTGCCGCTAAATTAGCCTGATTAACTGTCACTCCCTGCATCTTAGCTTTATTTAAGTAGTTCAGAACTGCCGATTTTAATCCGCTAAAACTAAAATCCAGGCTACCAGCTTCTAAAAAGGCTCGCGGTAAAGTAATCGCCGTAGGATCACCTTGCTGAGCAAGCTGATCAATCAGTGGCCCTCCAGGATAGCCTAAACCCATCGCCCGGGAGATTTTGTCGAAAGCCTCCCCGGCTGCGTCATCTCTCGTGCGGCCGATAATTTCTAAGTGACCGTGAGCTTTGAGGTAGACTAAATCGGTGTGACCACCAGAGACAACTAAACAAACTAAAGGGAAAGCTAAGTCCGGCTTCGCTAAAAAGTTAGCATAGATGTGACCTTCCATGTGGTTTATCCCAATGAGGGGAATCCCCAAACCGTAAGCCATCGCCTTGGCAGTAGATAGCCCGACTAAGAGTGCTCCTACTAAGCCCGGACCGTAGGTGACAGCAATTGCTGATAAATCCCGAAAGTTAACTCCTGCCTCCTGTAAGGCTTCAGCTACTACCTGGTTAACCAGCTCGATGTGCTTGCGGGAAGCAATTTCCGGGACTACTCCTCCAAATTTCTGATGGATCGGAATTTGGGAAGAAATAATATTAGACATGACAATTGGCCCAGGCCCGCGAAGAACTGCGGCGGCAGTCTCATCACAACTAGTTTCAATTGCTAAAATAATTGGTTGTTCGGCAAAAGTCTGCTCACTCTTGGCAGTGACCATGCATGTTCCTTCTTTCTATTAGGTGCAAAGTTGCTAGTCAATTTGTTTCCACATAATAATGGCATCTTCTAGAGTATCGGTATAGTAACCTTTGCGAAGACCACAGTCGAGAAAATTCCGTGATTTATAGAGCTTTTGAGCCACTAAATTAGACGTCCTGACTTCTAGTGTCATGCCAGAACAACCTAAGGCCTTGGCTTTTTCAATTAGCTTATCCATAATTAAGCCCCCCAGGTTGTTACCACGGTAGGGAATGTCGACAGCTACATTGGTGATATGTCCCTCATCTACTACCTGCCACATCCCTCCATAACCAATAACCTCACCCTCCAAGAGGGCTACCACGTAGTGGGCTAAAGGATTCTCATTTAATTCATGTTTAAACGCTTCTTTGGACCAAGGAGTAGGAAAAGCTACTTTTTCAATAGCTACTATTTTATCAATATGTTCAGCTTTGAGGTTCACAGTTTTAACTAGTTTTGCTAAGGATGTCGTCAAATTAATCCCTACCTTTCCTGGCAGCAACCGTGCTTTTGAGACCAAGTTGTCTCAGCCTCTGATGCCCGCAAGTATATAGGATTTAAGTTCTGCCAACCCTCATTTTCCCCGGCTAGAATTCTCCGTAAGCCTAGCTCGGCTACCGTGGCAGCCCGCGGCCAGTTATGGACCCGCGAGGCAAAACTAGCCCTCTGACCAAGGCGTTGGAGTAAAGCATCGGCATAGACCGGAACTCCGTCACCTAAGAAGGTTACCTGTTCCATTTGATAAGACGCTAGGAGCTCAATTAATTCATCAATCGATAACGCCTGGTGGTCAGTCAAGCACTGCAGTCTAGGTAAGGGACTGGTGTTGTCTGAATAAAGTGATATGGTCCGGTAAAGGGCAGTATAAACCTGCTGTTTTTTGGCATCTAGAATGGGACAAAGCACTCCACTATTACCTACAAGATTAAAGGCTAAAGCATCCAAAGTAGGAATACTGACCAGCGGACATTCCAGCACCTGAGCCAACCCTTTGGCAACTGCTAAGCCAATCCTCAGGCCAGTAAACGAACCCGGGCCACCTGTAACAGCAATTCCCCCCAAGTCTTGGAGCGTGATCCCCGCATCGAGGAGAACTTGCTGG
>CAZKEO010000212.1:0-4631 GCA_964551785.1 uncultured Eubacteriales bacterium
TTGCCCTAATTACCTTATGGCTGATTGGGACCATGCTCGGTTTTAGCCTAGCCGTGAATCCGTGTTCGGGCTTAACAGTAGGGTTCTTAGGCATTCCAGGCCTAGTGCTGATTGTTGCTCTCAAACTAGTGATTGTCTAATAAATGGGAAAAAACTAGTGGCGGACTGCCCAATGGGTGGTCTTACCACTAAACCGCGAAACAATGGGTATTTTTGCTTATGATGGCGAAAATAGACGATAACAGGTAAATATTTAAACTATTCTTAACATTAGGTTCCTTGACTTATCAAAATTATTTACATATACTATACATTAATTTAGAGGTAGCGGAATGGGAGTTTTTCTTCATGAAATGCTCTACCGCTTATTCTTTTTTGCCCAAAAGTTATAAAAAGAATTCACTTGAAACACACTAGTGACAAAGTCGAAACAAGCGCATCAAGCATATCTGCTTAAAGCCTGAAGAACAATGCTTTTCTCTAGGGAGGTAACGATTATCCGAAGAATTGTTGAGGCGTACATAGGAGAATATGCCAGCGGTAAAAGTGAGAATGCCATTAATCGGGCCATCGAATTGGCAAACCAGGGCAGAAAGGTGACCTTAGTTGATCTTGACCTGGTGGAGCCCTTCTATACTTTGCGTCCTGTCCAGGAGGAATTAAGTAGACTAGGTATCTATGTAATTGCTTGGAAGACCAAGGATTCCATGGGATTAGGAGAAGCGGGAAATTTACTCAAGCCGGAAATGAAATGGGTATTGCGGCGAGAGGGAGATGTCATTATGGACATCGGCTACGGAGTTGAGGGTGCCAAAACGCTCAATTTAATCGAAGACGCTTTGACTGACCCAGATTTGCAAGTTTTTGCAGTAATTAATACCAGTAGACCGATGACTTTCTCGGTAGCTGACATTGTGGAACATGTCCAGAGCATTGGAAAGCTACATGGATTAATCAACAATACTCATTTAGGGGATGATACTACCCTAGATGTGATTGAAGCGGGGGCAGAAGTTGTTTTGGAAGCTGCCCAAGTGTTACAACTGCCCGTGGTGGCTACTTCAGTGGACGAAAGATTTGCAGATGCATATCCTAAGGGAGTAGACCATTTGGGACACCCGATTCGCATTTTGCGTCGGTTTATGCCCAGGGCCTTTTGGTGATGGCTTCGTACTTGCCATAGAATTAAATTTTACAGGAGGTGTATGACCCATGGCTGAAAAGCCAATCCAAGGTGAGAGAAAAGCTTTCATGACGGGTAACGAGGTGGTGGCCTACGCTACAGTAGCCGCCCAAGCCGACATTATGTATGGTTACCCAATTACTCCCCAAAACGAAATTATGCACTACTTTACCCGTATGGCACCCAAATACGGCAGACGGTTTTTGCAGACAGAGGATGAAATATCCGCTGGTTTCACTACCTTAGGCGGAGTGTTAGCTGGACGCAGAGCATTTACTGCCACAGCAGGACCTGGAAACACCCTGATGCAGGAGCCTATGTCCATGGCTGAAATGATGAGACTGCCTGCGGTATTTATCATTACCCAGCGTGGCGGCCCGTCCACTGCTACCGTAATTTATTCACAACAGGAAGTTACTTTGACCACTTATGGTGGTAACGGTGAAGGTCACCGGATAGTATATTCCACAGCAACTCACCAAGATCTCTACGACTATACCATTAAAGCCTTTAACACAGCCTGGAAATATCGTTTCCCGACTTTTGTCATGGGTGATGGCTATCAGTCTAAAATGAGAGAGTCTGTGAATATCTATGATCCTGAAGCAAGGGGCATTACGATGGTTCCTACCACTCCCTTTGTTGGTAACCCTGGCAGCATTGGCAAAGACAGAAAAGTTACCCATATGAGAAACATCTATGACACTGAAGAAGATCTATATAATGTTCTGATGGATATGCAAAAAGATTATGACGCTATGGCGAAAGAAGTTATCGAATTCGACGCCCAACAAGTGGATGATGCGGAGATCGTAATTGTATCCCACGGTGTAGTATCCCGGTCAGCGCTGGCTGCCATGAAGGAACTGCGTGCTGCGGGTGTGAAAGTCGGTTACTTCCGTCCGATTACCCTGCGTCCTTTCCCAGGCGAGCAACTTCGTCAGATTGCTGATAAAACTCAAAGACTCCTAATCGTTGAGTCTTCCATGGGCCAATTGAAAAAGCTGATTGAGAACGAAATCTATGGTTCCACGGCTAAATTTGATACTATCCTGAAGCCAGGCGTAGGGATTACTACCGAAGAAGTCGTGGCAAAAGTTAAAGCTATTCTGTAATTGAGGGAAGGAGGTTTTGAGTGATGTCAGTTGCACCACGCATGCCAAAATGCTGGAATGAAGATTCTAAACCACATAAATTTTGCCCTGGTTGCGGCCACGGTTTAGTGTTAAAAGCACTCGGAGATGCTATCGATGAACTAGGTATTCAGGATAAGATAGTAATGGGTGTAGATATAGGGTGTGCTTTGTTAGCTTGGAATTGCCTGAACGGTGATACTATGCAAGCTCACCATGGTCGGAGTACCCCCGTTGTAACAGGAGTTAAGCGGGCTAATCCGGACGTCATTGGGATTGCTTATATGGGTGATGGAGGCGGTTACGCGATCGGTTCCCAACACCTTTTCAACTCTGCTACCAGAAATGAAAAGATCTTAGCGATCTTGGTTAACAACTCCAACTACGGGATGACAGGTGGCCAGATGGCTCCTACAACCCTACCTGGACAAAAAACCGAAACATCCCCATATGGCCGAGATGTTGCTGAAACTGGATACCCAACTCTGGGTCCAGAAGCAGTTGCTGCGATTACCGGTGAGGGTGCCTATGTAGCTAGAGGTACCATTGCTAACATGCGCCAGTTGAAGGGCTTCATGAAGAAGGCGCTCCAGAATCAAGTGGAAGGCAATGGTTTCTCCTTCGTGGAAGCACTTTCAGGTTGTCCCACTAACTGGCGGACTAACGCTGCTAAAACTTGGGAATTCGTAGAGAAAGATATGGCTCAGTACTTCAAAGTCGGCGAACTTAAAGTACCTGGTGCCAAAAAGGAGGCGTAAAGGAATGCCTAAAACAATCAAGATTGCACTGGCAGGCGAAGGTGGCCAGGGCGTCCAGTCGATTGCGGAAATTCTGGCAGAAGCAGCGTATAGTATGGGCAAGGAAGCCCTCTATATCCCTAACTTCGGCACAGAGCAGCGGGGCGGGGTTTCTGTAGCCTACCTCCAGATCTCTGATGGACCAATTGGGGCACCTAAATTCCAGAAGGCACATATTGTTGTTGCACTTAGCGACCGGGCTGTACTTCGTAGCCAAAAGTATGTCGATGAGAATACACTCTTTGTCTATGATTCCTACATCGAAGGAGTGGAGGGTCACCTTCCAAAGAATGCTGCCAAAGTGTTGGCAATCCCGGCAATTGAGGTCTCAAAGAAGGAACTCAGTCCTCGCGTTTTCAACATTATCATTTTGGGCGCCGTCCTAGGGGCAACTAACGTATTGCCACTCGAAAAGATTAAGGAAGCGCTAGAAGATAAGTTAGGTTACAAATTTCAAGAGAACCCAAAGTTGCGTGAACTAAATTTCAAAGCTTTGGAACGAGGCATTGAGCTCGTGAAAAAAGCACTTTAAGGAGGGCTGTAAGGATGACTGAAGCCAGAAAATACGAAATAGTGGAAGCGGAAAAAGGTTCCTGGGCTGTTTTCCCCAGCCTGTGTAAGGGCTGTCTGCTTTGCGTAGAGAAATGTCCAACCAAATGCATTTCGACATCTCAGACCTTGGGTGCGTATGGTACTCCCGCGGTTCAGGTTGATGCTGATAAATGTATTGTCTGTGGTATCTGCGAGACTGTTTGTCCCGACTGTGCCATCTTGGTAGAAAAAAAGAAATAGTACGGATTTAAATCAAAAAGCGGACTCAACTGCAAAGCAGAAGGGTTCGCTTTTTTGTTATTTCTGTTATAATATAACTACAAAGGTCAAAGAAGGTCAAATTAAAAATTCTGAGTAAACGGTGAGCATTATTACCACTCCAAATGTGCACCAAAGGGGGGAGGACATATGGCTAATTTAAGTGACTTTATTGAAGAATATCTTAAGGAGTTGCTACAACGGAGTATAGATGGTGCAATTGAGATTCAACGTAACGATTTAGCTGACTATTTTAAATGTGTCCCCTCCCAGATTAATTATGTTTTAACAACTCGCTTCAGCTTTGAACGAGGCTATCTCGTGGAGAGCCGGCGTGGGGGTGGCGGTTATGTCCGCATTGTACGGGTGACTGTGATCGATAATCACGCGGGTTGGCAAGAACTGATAGGGGAGACAATTGGCAATAATATTAGTCAGCTGGATGCTCAGGGGATAATTCAACGATTAGGTGAGGAGGGCTTTTTAACCACACGGGAGCAGGCTATTTTAGTAGCTATGCTAGACCGTTGTGTGCTAAAAGGTGAACTACCAACCAGAGATTACTTGAGAGCGAGACTGCTGAAGGTGGCCTTGTTGACCATCCTCAGAGGAGATAATTCTACCATCAAAGGGGTTGATCAGGATGATGTGTGATAATTGTATGGAGCGGCAAGCGACAGTACATCTCACCAAGATTATTAATGGGGT
>CAZKEO010000213.1:0-4624 GCA_964551785.1 uncultured Eubacteriales bacterium
GGTAATTCGCGGGTATGGAGGATTAGGGCCAGGTCTTGTTCTTGGGCTTGAACCCCAAACTCCAGCGGGAGTTCAGGCTGAATTAGCCGGTCAGTTAGCAGTGGGCCTTGCGCCATATTGAGCTGAAAGGGCTTCGCTATTAAACAGTCCAAAAGCCTTTTCAAGTAAAACTCTGTTAAGGGGAGGTTTTTTTGTCTAAAGTAACTTCCACTATAATAAGTGCCTTGAAAGTGGAGTTCACCAAGGCTACTATAATGCTCAAACATTTCTAGCAAAAGGTCGACTAGCGGTTGGTCAGTGGTTTTAAACTTATGCCTGCTGGGTTCAAAGGTGAATTGCTTGCCATATTCCAGGGGTTTACCTGTTTTGATGCTCTGTAGTAGCTCTAAGATATCCTTGACAATGTACAGCCGTTGCTTACCTATTTTCAGCTGCAGGTCGGCATATTGGGTATGGCGCAAGGGTTGAATGTTCAATTGGAGCTCTAGATTTATTTCTTCTCGCAAGTGACCAAGACTATAATCTTCTAATAGAGCAAAAATCTCACTACTTGCCTGTTGCTGCCGAAGTTGCTGCGGCTTAGTTTGCTGGAATTTGTTTTGGAGGACTTTAAGAACTGCTACGACATGCTTACAAGCTCCCGTATACTGGGCATAGGCTGGGCAACTACAACGATATTTTTGGATTGAGCCTTCCTTGCCAAAATGGAGCTGTACCTTGTAATCCATGCTCCCTAAGACCTTGGCGGTAACATAAGCATCCTCCGGGTCATAGCTAAGCTCAGTCACCGTATTACACTGATAGTAGGCAACTCCACGGTTATATACAGCCGAGTTATCGGCGAGAGCTTTGATTTGATAATCTGTAAGACTAACGTAAGCCATATCTGATACTCCTTAATAGGAATGTTGGTTGATTTTTTCTTCTATTAGAATACCATACAACCTGCAGAGAGTAAAATTAGAGTTTAGCTCAGATTAAGCTGGGGTGTCAAACGTGTATTTAGGTAGATTGGAAAAATATTTTTAAAAAAGTTAAATATTTCACAAAAGAAAGAAGGAATTGGCCAAATTGTGTAGAATATTAGCTACAAAAGAAATAAAAAGTTTCAGATTTTACCAAAAAGTTGTGATGCATTTCACAACCACATATCGAAAAAATAGACCTTTAGTCAACTAAGACAGAGTCTAAGACTTTTAAGTCAGAGGCCAGCAGATTTATTTCTGCTGGCCTTTAGCTTTTAAGGATAACCCAAACACAAAGTGCGCGCGCAAAGCACAAAGCACAAAGGGGAAAGGGAAAGGGGTTGAGCTGCATGAGAAAAGACCATCGGTGTACTTGTAAGAAGATTGTTTGTCAGCTGGAAGGAGATACTGTCATCATCATGTGTAGGCACTGTAAGAAAATGTTGCACATTCATACCAAAGGAATCATCAGCATGGAGTACAAGCTCGAAACTCAGCCAATTAGTTACAATGCAGCCAAGTAGCAAGCAGAATAACCTAACCAAACCAAACACTAATTAAATAACTTGTCAGATGCTATCATGACGAGCCAACAGACTATAAGTCGAGAGGCCAGTGGGATTACCCACTGGCCTCTCGTGCTAACTAAATAAAGGTGGTGATGAAACTGTTCTGGTTTAAGCAAGTGATCATAACAAAATGGGTCAATTTGAAAGGAGTGCTGACATATGTCAAAACTAACTTTAACTTTAGGAAACGGCTTTGTATACTTCTTTACCGCTTGTTACGTAGTTGTTTACTTCGGAATCGTTTTCGCCGGACTAACTTTCCTAGCAACGCTCATCAATTACCTAATCTTTTAACCCTCGGGTAAGTAGCTCACAGTGGAAGGAGTTGGCCGGTGAATGGAAAACACAAAAGTTAATAATCTCCTAGTCTATGGGCTCACCGGTTTGTTTGTTGTATCCTTTGTAGCCATTGCCATAACTGGGCTAGTCTCAATAGCGTTCTTCCTAATCTCACCCTTCGCTTTTGCAGACAGCATCGCAAACAATGAACAAGCCACAGCCCAATGTCTTGCCTGCCACGGTAAACCAGGTTTTAGTATCAACCGAAATGGTGAAAAAATTAATCTCTATGTAGATCGAGCTAAATATAGTAGTTCTATTCATGGCACCAACAGTTGTGCTAGTTGTCACAATAACTTGGGCGGAATTCCTCACAAAAAGGCAGTTTATGGTAAGCAACTTGCTCAGCAAGTTCATGAACGGTGTCAGGCTTGCCACGATAATGTGGCTAAAATCTACCGTAACAGTGTTCACGGTCAAAAAGCGCAACTAGGCCAAGACACCGCTCTCTGCCAGGACTGTCATGGGACCCACCAAATTCAACGCAAACAAGATGCTTCCTCCCAGGCTTATTGGCAGAATGTTCCTAAGACCTGCACCAAGTGTCATAGCGGCAATGCCAAGGAAGCTTATAATTACAGCTTCCACGGCATTGCAGTCCGCAACGGTTATGACAAATCACCTAATTGTACCGATTGCCACGGTGCTCACGAGATTTTAGGGCCGGAAAATGCCAAGTCACTGGTTAACAAACAAAATGTCCCCAAGACTTGTGCCAAGTGTCATGCCAAAGCAGCACCAGGCTTTGCTAACGGCTTTGAGCACCGGGTTCCCCAAGACAAAACGAATGCCTTCTCAATGTGGGTGTTGTACAAAATCTTTATTGGCTTGATTATCTTTGATGTCACCATGAGCGGTAGTATTGTACTTTGGGAACTCTCGCGGAAATACCGTGCCACAGCTGATCACCAGCAGCATCATGTGCCACAGGGACCTAGTTCAAGTAGCCTGAAACATTAGCGGAAAGGAGGGGCTGTTATGTCTACAAATACTAACAAGTCAGGGTTTCCAGAATTTATTGAACGGTTTAATTCCCACCAGCGTTGGCAGCATTTGATCCTCTTTGTCAGTATGACCCTCCTGATTGTGACTGGGTTTCCAATTAAGTGGTCAGATCAGGGCTGGGCCCAATGGTTAATTAGTTCTTTTGGTGGGTTTGAAAATCTCTTCAAAACCCACTTGGTCAACGGGGTAATCATGTTAGTAGCAGCAGCGTATCACCTGATTTGGTTACTGCTTAACTTCATCCTGACCGGTCCCAAGTGGTCGATGATACCCAACTTGCAAGATGCCAAAAACGTTTACTATCACGCTCTCTACCTCCTCCGGATTAGAAAGGAACCACCACCGTATGATCGCTACACCTATCTGGAAAAGTTCGAGTACTTAGCTGGAGGTTATGGGGTTCTGCTGATGGGTTTAACTGGTTACTTCCTCTGGTTTCCAGATGTGGCGGCAAGTTTAATGCCTCGCTGGGTGATTCACCTGCTACGCATAGCCCACAGTAATGAGGCTATCGTGGCCACGATGGCAGTGCTAATTGGCCACTTCTTCTGGGTCCACTTTCACCCGGATGTCTTTCCCAGCAGCCCCGTTTGGTACAATGGCAAGATTTCCAGTCATCATCAGCAAGAAGAACACATTCTGGAGTTTGAGCGTCTCGCTCAAGCATATAACGTGGATCCAGCTGAACCGGTAGCACATCACGCCTCGAAGTTTGCTAACAGCCGTCTATTGATTGGGATTGAGTTCATCATCTACGCGTTAGTATGTGGTTGGCTCTATAAAATTCTAGTGCCCATACTCTTAGCTTAAGCAGGAAAATGAGGCGAAAGGAGGAGGTTAGCTTGAAACTATTCAAAATAAATGCCACCCTTTTGGTCTTGGTTTGCACAGTCGCTGTCTTGGGTTATCTTAGCTACCAGTCTAACCAAGATCAACAGCTAATCCAGAATTCGGATAGCTGCAAAGGTTGTCATGAAATGCAACCATCTTATTATACCTGGCAAGCTACCGCCCACAAGCAAATTGCTTGTATCGAATGTCATGGCGAGGTAGATATCGCACTCTACAGGAATCGTCATGAGGCGGGTTTTGTGCAGCCAGTCCGGGTGAAAAAAATGATTACCAATGAGGTTTGCTTAAAGTGTCACAGTGTCAACAGGTTGATATCCCCACCAGGTGATGTCATCATTCCCCACGATTTGCACATGCAAAAGGGGATTGACTGTATTGACTGCCACGATAATGTAGCCCATGCTGGCTCTGTAAACAAATTCTTAGAACCAAATGTTGTGGAAGCCAAGAATTTTGGCCAGGAAGAGGCCAAACGCCTAACTGAGCGGGGTAACCGCATCCCAATGTCTAAGTGTATGGTCTGTCACAACGGAGTTAAAGCTACCAAAGAGTGTGCTCCTTGTCACTCCGTGCTCAGGCTCCCGGCTACCCATGAAGCTCAGGATTTCGGTTACAATCACGGACCTCTGGTGTTCAGCAACCTAGCAAATTGTAATCAGTGTCATAATGAGGAATTGGTCGCTCCTAAGGGCTTCGTAGTGCGCGACAGTAGCAGGGCTACCGTAACCACCTTTTCACGCAACAACATCTTCTGCCAAAACTGTCACCAAGAACGCCCGGTCACGCACACTGCCCTTTATGCAGTCGACCATGCCCAAGATGCCAAACTCTCCAACAATGGTTGCTATGTCTGTCATGACATCACACAACCCAAAGAATTCGCTAAAATTGCCC
>CAZKEO010000214.1:0-4600 GCA_964551785.1 uncultured Eubacteriales bacterium
GTTTTAGCGCTCCTGTATAATGCCATTCAAGAAATGAGATATTAACTTTGAAAGGATATAACATGCCGACCAAATTAACTGGAAGCTTAATGTCATTAATTAGATCAAAGAAAACAGCAGTTTTTCTGATAATATTTATAACAATAGCCTCCACACTCGGGATGCTAATTCCCCAAAGCACGCCCACTCCAGATAAGTATAATGCTTGGGCTGCCAATTACCCTCTGATAGCACCACTGCTTGAAACCTTAGACTTAAATAATGTATATTTTTCATGGTGGTTTTTGTTGCTGAATTCACTCTTTCTACTAAATCTTTCAACTTGTACCTGGGATCAAGCACTGAAAGCATGGCGGTTATGGCAAAGAAGATCAACTGAACTGCCTTCCGCCCGGCACTCGCTCAATATTGATTCTACAAAGCTTAGCCGTGCAAACTTGGAAAACGGGCTTTCCCGAAAAGGCTTCAAGATAATCCAAAATAATCAAGAAAGCACTATATTTGAAAAAAACCCGCTGGCTATATGGGCTTCTTTAATTGTCCATCTTGGGTTGATTATCATCGTTTTAGGTGGCTTAATTAGTGTTGGCTTTAAGATGACTGGTTACCTGATGGTAATGGAAGGTGAAATTCGCCAAGAACTGGCGGAGGAATATGAAGTATTAAACGAAGCACCTTTTTACAACTTAATTGGTCACCTTGGATATGGTATTGGCCTAGATAAGCAGCAAAGAATTCTTAAGTCATCAGGAAAGCTTGACTATATTCAATCAACACTTACTATTTATGAGGGAAATAAAACCATTTACCAACAAACCATCGAAAATGGGAAGCCTTTGATATATAATGGTCTAGGCTTATACTATTACAATGCTGGCTTTGTACCATTGGTTACGATTACCAATGCAGAGGGCAGAACTATCTATCAAGGCTTTTTATTTATGGAGACAGTTAAGAATCCAAGTGGGACTATTTATCAAAGGAAGAATTTTAAGATTCCGGAAACAACACTAACCTTAAATCTCCAGTTTTTCCCCAATCTTGTGCGCCAAGCTAATCAAATCAGCAATGGGAAGGATGCCTTGGGGAATGCTGGAATTAAAGTTTCCGTTGACAATGATGGCCAGCAGATTGGGCAGGGGGTCCTAACTCAAGGGACAAAACTTGAGTTTGCTGGGAATTCTTTAACTTTTGGAGAAGTTAGAAGTTGGACAGGCTTAGAAATTATTTATGACCCTGGGGCTAATGTTTTATTTGCAGGTTTTTGGATGACTGCTTTAGGTACTGCTTTACTTTACCTTTGTAGCTACCACAAGCTCCAAATTAGTTATCGGAATGAGACTATTGACATTACCCCTGAAACAGAATTTAGGCCAAGTATAAGTTACTATAGTTCGAAATACAGTAACATTTTCCAAGCAGAAATTAAGGAATTACTGGTAAAATTAGCAGAGGAGTCCTCAAATGACATCACTTAAAGTACAAATTATCTTACACTGGTCAGCTGTTACATTTTATGTCTTAGCAACAATCGCCTTGATTGCAAGTTACATATTTAGAAAAGAACGTTATACTACTTGGGGAGTTTGGCTGACAGCTATTGGATTTTTACCTGCTACCTTGGCAATAGTGTTTCGCTGGATCCAATCAGGTCAGTTTCCACTCTGGGGAATATACGAGGTCTTTCCTAATTATGCCTGGGGTGCAGTCATATTTTATCTTATTGTAGCCATCTGGAAGCCAGATTTTAGGATTGTCGGAGCGCTAGTTTTACCTTGCGCGTTTCTAATGATTGGCTTAGGCGTGATGGGCTCCAAAGACATCACCACAATTCCCAGAAGCTTTCAGACCTATTGGTTAATAGTACATGTTACACTTGCTAAAGTTGCCTATGGTTCCGCTCTGGTTTTTGCGGGGTTAGCGATCGTCTATCTTATGAACGCTAAACAACAAGCCTTAGGTACGGTAAATAACTATCTACAGAAGATCTCCTCAATTGACAGGTTAGATTACTACAGTTATCGTTATACTGGTTATGCTTTTGTTATGTTAGGACTGATGATTGCCTCTGGTGCTATTTGGGCTTATAAAGCCTGGGGCCGTTATTGGGGGTGGGACCCGATTGAAACCTGGGCTTTGATAAGCTGGTTAATCTATGGTCTCTATTTTCACCTTAGATTTGCCTTGGGTTGGAAGGCCAAACGGTCGGCCTGGCTGGCAATTTTTGCCCTGGTTGTAGTTATTTTTGCTTTTTTTGGAATCCCAATTTTTTATGACAGTGTTCATGAGCACCTAAAATATAAAAATGGTTAAAAGCTTTTAATAGTAGGTGATTTATTAAGCCAAGGGGGAGATTGAAAATGGATTTAGATCTGAAGGCAATCGAATTGGACCAAAAGGTTGCTGCTATAATCAGCCGTGGCATAGAACAGCAATCTAACCAGGATGACTCTGGTTTTAACCAGTTGGCTCTGGAAATGTTTAATTACCAATATCAGGCTAATGAATATTATCATGATTTATGTGACCGGATGAAAATAACTCCTGATAATATCACGTCTTGGCAAGAGATTCCGGCCATCCCGACCCAGGCATTTAAAGACTCGATTGTCTCAAGTATCTCGGTAGAAAATAGTGAACTGGCCTTACTAACCAGTGGGACTACCGATCCTGGCTTAAGGGGCAAAATATTTCGTGATAAATCATCCTTGCAAAACATTATCCGAGCTAATTCCCTCATTACGAAAAGATACTGCTTCCCAGACGTTGAGAAAATGCCGATGGCTATGCTAATTCCGCCGCCAAATTTAGCTCCTGGCATGGCGATGGCTTTTGGATTAGGACAACTCCTAAATAGTTTTGGCTCTGAGGAAAGCAGATATTTTATCAGTGCACAGGGCTTAGATGTCCAAGGATTGCAGGAGTTTTTGACTACCTTCATTAAACAAGAAGAACCGGTAACATTAGTAGGAGCAACCTCTGGCTTTGTGATCTTTTTTAACCATCTACAAAAACAAGAATGTCGGTTGCAGTTACCGAAAGGTTCGCGTGTCTTAGATGGGGGCGGTTATCAAGGCACCTTTGGTAATTGTACAAGAGAAGAATTTTATCAATACTGTGCTGAATGGCTAGGAGTTCCTGCTCATCATTGTATCAATACCCTTGGGATGAGTGAAAGCGGGACGAATTATGCCGATTGCCTTTTGGCGGATTATTATGCAGGTATTTCCCCAAGGGAAAGACAAAAATTAACCCCACCTTGGACTAGGACAATAGTTGTTGGCATGAGAACAGGCAAACCTTTGCCAGAGGGTGAAATCGGCTTAATCCGCCATTATGATTTGACTAATCGGGCTACGGTAATGGCTGTCCAAACGGATAATTTGGGCTATTTAACCGAAGGTGGGTTTGAAATAATTGGTAGAGCTGAACAAGCAACTACGGTAAAAGATTATGCCTTGGGCTTAGGTCACCGTTGCACTACTGTACAAGATCAGATGATGGCCCATTCGCATGGCTGCTCTACAGTAGTAGACAAGATGATGGCCCATTCGCATGGCTGCTCCACTGTAACAGACAAGATGATGGCCCATTCGCATGGCTGCTCCACGGTGATGGATGAGATTTTACGTAAATAAGTCAGGTTCTGATAAAATAATAAGTTTGCTGCAAAGGGTCGGGTTTTACCTGGCTCTTTACACTTGCATTTGTCAAATAAAGCCTACGACAAAATCGTCAAAAAAGTGGTTTTTACTGCAGAAAGTTGATATATTAATATAGAGACTTTTCAAGTGACGATAAGTAAAGGAGTTAGCATATATGGGCAAAAGGATTCTGCTCCTTACCCCTGCGTACCATACAGGAATAATAGAAATAACTGGTAAATGGCCGCCACTTAGCCTGATCTACTTAGCTGGAAGCTTACGTGAGGCTGGTCATGCTGTCGAGATATATGATGTTATGACTAAAAATCATACGGTGCAGCAAATCGTAGCAAAGGTAGGTTGTGATCAACCTGAGGTTGTCATGATTGGTGCCTATACTGCCAGCATTAATGCAGCTTTGGAGGCTTTGCGAGCAGTTAAAGAGCAGTTTCCCAAGGTGCTAACCCTGTTAGGTGGGATTCATGCTTCTTTTTGCATGGAAGAAATCTTAGTAGAGCACCAAGCATGGGTTGATTATATTGTGGTTGGTGAAGGAGAAAGAACAACTGTAGAACTGCTAGCTGCCATAGAAGATGGAGCTAAAGCCATTAACGAGGTACCAGGGCTGGCTTATTGGCATGATACTGAGTTGATTATGACAACAACACGTAGTTTAGTTGAAGACATAGATACCTTTACACCTGCTTGTGATATTATAAACTGGCAGGGTTACTATTATCGGATTACCGACGAACGTTTAGCAGTGGTTAGTTCATCGCGTGGTTGTCCCTTTAATTGCAAATTTTGCTCTCAGCATAAATTTTGGTGTAATACATATCGAAGCAGAAGCGCAGAGCACTTTGTCAACGAATTACGATATCTCCGAGACCAGTTTGGTGTCAAAATGTGTATGCTTGCTGACGAATATCCCACTTATGAAGCAGACCGTTGGGAAA
>CAZKEO010000215.1:0-4580 GCA_964551785.1 uncultured Eubacteriales bacterium
GGTTGTTAGATACCTGGATGCCATGGATGATGGTGATCTGACAGTGCCGCCAAGGTTTAGCTGTGAGGTATGTGGTGGAGAGATGCGTCCGGTTAGTTACAAGGGTGTGCATGGGCAGGCATATGAGTTGGAGCAGTAATTACGAAGGCTTAATTTAAGTCTTGGCCAATTACATGTTGGGCGCAGGTCTGGTACCTGTTCCGGTTTAGGAGCATCTCACGAAGGAAAACTAGAAGGTCTTAGCAAAGCTAGGCAATAGAATCGCTCCGCTCACCATGGACGGTGAGCGCCTCTGAGGCGGCACGATGCCGCGTCGAAGAGGTAGAGCGAATTCTATTAGCCTAGCTTTGCTTAGACCTTCTTTTTACTTGCGTGCAATGCTCCGGACCGGCAACAGGTACTAGACCGGTAAAGGCATGCTTGGACAAGGACGGTAAAATTTACCTGGACGGCAAATTCCAACTCCACAGTAACTCAAACCACCAGGCGCGCGAAGCGCTTTTTTTATGCCTTTAGTCGAATGTGGTCGAATTATGGCGCAAGTTAGATTTTATTGCTGAGCAGGAAGTCGCTATTTTATGAAGAATAAAACAAACATCTGTAAAATTTGCACCTTTTATCGAAAGGACACGCAACGATATTTAAGGCGTTGGTAAACGGCTTACTAAAGGGGCGCTGAAAACATGCGGGAATTTTATCAAGAGCAGTTGGACTATATATTTTTCCTATATAGTCTGGTCTTGCTTATCCTTGCAGTAATTTGTTTCTTAATGCGAAAAGAAGAAAAGCAGACCCTTCCCTGGGAATGGTTAGGCATGTTTGGCATTACGGCCAGCTTGGTTCAATGGCTGGATTTGTTAGCAATCAGCATAACCGACAGGCCGTGGTTTTATTTGCTCCGGGCCTGTTTGTCGATTTTTGCTTTTTCATTTTTAACAGAGTTTGGACGAGCTGGATTAGTTAATTTGCGTGGCAAAGGACCGGGGAGATGGATTTTCGGGCCTCTTTTGGGTTTAACCTTGCTTGGTGCCTTGGTAGGAAATACTGGACTAAAAGCTGCTACCCATTACGTATTATGCTTTTGGGGAGGGCTCGGGGCTGCTATAATGCTTTATCTGGCTGCCAAAAGTCCCAAGGTCAAAGTAGGCAACTGGCTGATTCCGCTCAGCATTTCTTTAGCAATCTACGCAATCACCGAAGGGGTAATTGTGAATGAGGCCGCCTTTTTTCCGGCCAACCTGCTGAATGATGTGAACTTCTTTCGGCTCCTTGGTTTCCCAATTCAATTATTACAAACCATTTGCGCCCTGGCTATGTCAGTAACAGTAGCCGTATGGTTTGCCAAATCGGCGTATCTGCCTGCAAATGTCGAAGAAGACGAGGTTTTCTTATATCGCTTGCGCCCTAAATATACCTTGCGAACTGCTTTAACCATTACCGCAATCGTACCAATCGGATGGTTTATTACGGATATTGCCGGACACTATAGTGGGCATGTAGTGGCTTCCTATCGTCTCACCATCATTTTTGCCATCCAAGCCTTGTGCATTGCGACAATATTCTTATTTATTACTTGGTATAGCAATAATGAATCAGCAGTACATACTACAGCACTACAGTTTGCTGCAGTCCGATTGTCAAACCAGAAGAGATTGCGTAATATTGCGGCAACCTTAGGTGAGGGCGTTTATGTCTCAGATGAGCAGGGCAAGGTTGCTTTTATGAACCCTGCTGCCGAAAGACTCTTAGGTTGGAGTGAAGAGGAACTGCTGGGTCGATCCATGCATGAAACGATTCATTACCGTCAGGATGGGAACTTGGTTAATCCAGAGGATTGCCTGGTGGTGAATACTGTACTGATGGGTGGCACCTGTAGTGGTGATGATAGTTTCTTTGTCCGGAAAGATGGGATGACTTTTCCTGTTTCCTATATTTCTACCCCATTAATTGAGCACGACGTGATAGTTGGTTCAGTTACAGCCTTTCAGGATATTACCGAACGGAAGCAAGCCCAGGAAGCAATGCAAGCTCAACAGGTCCGCCTACAAGAGCAACAACTCCAGTTACAGCTGCAACTGAGGTACGCCAGCTCGTTATATAGCTTGGCAGAAATTATCGCTGTTAACGAGGATACCAAGGCCATTTTAACTAGCATGATTGATATAGTAGCTGAGACCTTGGCTATCGATCATGCGATAATCTACGAAGTTAACCTAGAACAAGGTAGCGCCAATAAACTATACAGTTGGGTTAGAACTGATACATCTGAGAATACGTGGAACCAAGATGGGATTGAATTTAAAAATTTTCCGGAATCCGTCAAGTATCTTCAAAAAAACAAGGATTTTTTACAAAGTCATTATGATGAAATTAACCCAATTTTCCTCCAGGAAGGTTCGGCTGAATTTTGCCACCAGCGAAGAAATATTAAAAGCTTATTGTGGTATCCCTTTAAAGCTACTCCTGGTCAGATCTACCTGTTAGCTTTTAATACAGTTACCACCCGCAGGACCTGGCTACCTAATGAGTTAGAATTCATCAAAACAGTTGCCAATCAGGTAGCTACCGCCATCCAGAAGGTTCAACTGCTGGAGGAGCGCCGCCAAGCCGAACAGGAAATCTGGGAAGAAAAGGAACGAGCCCAGGTCACCTTACATTCTATCGGGGACGCTGTAATAACTACAGATCCGGAAGGTAAAATTGTCTTTCTTAACCCAGTTGCGGAGCAATTAACTGGGTGGACTAATGCTGAAGCACAGGGCTTATTCCTGACAGTGGTCTTTAATATCATTGATGAAACGACTGGTATTAGTGCCGATAATCCGGTCGAAAAGTGCATCGCGGCAGGTTGTGTAGTTGGTTTATCCAATCATACTGTCTTGTTAAATCGAGATGGGTGTCGATATGCCATTGAAGATTCCGCAGCACCGATTAAAAACCGCCAGGGTGAATTGATAGGAGCAGTACTGGTTTTCCACGATGTTAGTGAAAAACGCAATTTGCTCCAACAGATGATTCACCAAGCTCACCACGATCCTCTGACTGAACGTCCTAACAGGATACTCTTCAATGACCGACTAAACATCGCCTTAGCTAATGCGCGGCGTAGCAAAGAAAATTTAGCAGTCATGTTCTTAGATTTGGATCGCTTCAAACTAGTTAATGACATGCTTGGCCATGCTATGGGTGATCGCTTGTTAAAAGAAGTTGCGAGCAGGTTAAGCACCTGTATGCGGGAAACGGATACGATTGCTCGTTTAGGTGGTGACGAGTTTACTTTGCTGTTACCCCATATTACCAGGCAAGAAGACATTGATGTGATTGCCAATAAAATCTTGCAAGTTTTTCAGAAGCCATGGGTAATTGATGGTTATGAATTCCATATCACGGCAAGTATTGGGATAGCCCTTTATCCCGATGATGGGGAAGATACTGCGACACTAATGAAGCATGCTGATACCGCGATGTACCGGGCTAAGGAAAAGGGTCGCAATAACTTCCAATTCTTCACCAAGAGCATGAATGAGAAGATTATCGAAAGAATGACTTTGGAAAACAGTTTGCATTATGCATTAGAGCGGGAGGAATTTACTTTATACTACCAACCGCAGGTAAATATTGATTCAGGTAGAACGATTGGGATGGAGGCCCTAATCCGTTGGAACCATCCTCAGCGGGGCTTAGTCCTACCCACGGAATTTATCCCTCTAACCGAAGAAACTGGTTTAATTATCCCCATCGGTGAGTGGGTCTTACATACTGCATGCAACCAGAATAAAATCTGGCAACAACAGGGTTATCCTCCGATTCGGGTGAAAGTAAATTTATCGGCCTATCAGTTCCGCCAGAGTAATTTGGTTGAAACGGTTACTAAGGTGCTGCAAGAGACTCACCTAGACCCATATTGGCTAGAACTAGAAATTACCGAAAGTGTGGCAGTTCAGGATATAGATTTTACGATTCGGGTACTGTATGAACTAAGAGCGATGGGTATTCGGGTAGCTATCGATGACTTTGGAACAGGTTATTCTAGTTTGAATTATCTTAAACGATTCCCCATTAATACACTTAAGATAGACCGTTCCTTTGTACGGGACATCGTCAATAACCAGGCCGATGCAGCCATTGTATCCTCGATGATTGTGTTGGCTCAAAACCTGGGTTTGAATGTCATTGCCGAAGGGGTAGAAACTTTGGACCAACTAAACTTTCTAAGGGAACGAAATTGTTTGGAAATGCAGGGCTATTATTTTAGTAAACCCGTCCCCGCTACACAGTTTGAACTATTGTTAACTCGGGAATTGCCAATCATGGGTTAAAGATGTGAGCATAATGGTTAGGAGTGATTCAAGTGCCTTTTTTTGGCTTTATCAAGGTTGCAGCCGCTTCCCCCAAGTTAAGCGTTGCTAATCCAGACTATAACATCAAGGAAATTATGGCATTATTTCAAGAGGCAGAAAGTAACCAAGCTGATTTGGTAGTGTTTCCAGAGTTAGCAATTACGGGCTATACTTGTGGAGATTTGTTTGGCCAAAAAATCTTATTAGATAAAGCGCTCAACTGTTTAGCGCAGTTATTGA
>CAZKEO010000216.1:0-4547 GCA_964551785.1 uncultured Eubacteriales bacterium
TTACATAGTTTCCACGTGGTAGCATTGAGTTCTTGCCCATAAATGGCTAAGTCGGTTAGCTTGCCCTGGTTTTCTTCCAGAAACTTTTCACTCTGGACAAACATCCCCCCTGAACCACAGCAGGGGTCATAAATCCGGCCTTTATAGGGTTCCAGCATTTCAACCAAGGTTTTAACAACTGAAGTAGGGGTATAGAATTCTCCTCCACCTTTGCCTTCTGCATCGGCAAATTTACCGAGGAAATATTCATAGACTCTGCCCAAGAGGTCTTTTTCTTCTTTGGTATGTAGCTTAATGGTAGAGATTAAATCGATCAGTTCACCTAATCTTCTCTTATCGATTTCCGGTCTGGCATAACGCTTTTCCAGGACATTTATTAAGGTTTTGTTTTCTTTTTCAATCAGAATCATGGCATCATCAATGAATTGGCCGATTTTTTCACTTTTGGCATTATCTCTGATGAAACTCCATCTGGCTTCCTTGGGCACCCAGAAGATATTTTCGGCTAGGTATTCATCCAGCTCTTCTTCAAAGCCTTCGCCTTCGGCAACCAGTTCATTATATTTGGTTTCAAATTTATCGGAGATGTATTTCAGGAAGATCAGTCCTAATACCACATGCTTATATTCACTGGCATCCATACTGCCTCGTAGTTTGTCTGCGGCTTTCCAGAGGGTTTCTTCAAAGCCAATATTTCCTGTAATCTCTGCCATTGCTGATCTCTCCTTCTAATAATTATGGTCGTCCAAGACTTCAAAGAGGGCTGCTTCAAATTCTGCTTGTTCATCACCTGAGGAAATTTCCCCCGGCAGGACATTCAGGTAGTGGGCTAGCCCTTGCATGGTCTTGTGTAAAATTATTTCTGTCCCGGCTTGTTCCAGCAGCTCAATAATGATGCGATAAGCATCCAAAAAGGGCTGGCGGTCTGCTGCTTCTAGGGTTGCTTTAAACCGCTGAATCATTCTGGCTTTGGCGATGTTGCTCTCCAAAGTATTGAGTTCAGCTTGATCATAAACAGGGATTTCGTCAAAATGAGCAGCACCTTCGCTTAAGACCCGTTCATGGCTTTCAATGATCGGTTGTAAGTCTTTTTTTAGCTTCTCTTTTTGGATTTCCAGCTTTTCGATTTCGTCCACCTCTTTGGGAAAGTAGCCTGCATCCACATTAAAAAGTGCTTCGAGAATTGGCAGGTATTTTTTCGGGATGTTTTGTTTCCCTTTGATCCAGAGGTTAACATTTTGCTTTTTAATCCCTAAGCGTTCAGCTAGTTCGATGTGCTGCAGGTTATAAAGCCCCAAAATATATTCTAAACCGATCAATTAATTCACCACCTATGGGAGCTTAGTTTTATTGTCTTGGTCAATATGAGTTAAGTATAGCTTGTTTTATTGTCTGGGTCAATATTTATGTGCAAAAATATACATTTGGTAGGTAAAAGTGGTTCTTTCTCCAAAAGTTCTATGCGAATCCACAAATACCCTACTATTTTCGCTAAAAATAAATACACGCCCCCTGAGTAGTGTTGTAAGTCTGCTCCTAGTATTAAAAAACCACTCCCAAAAGAGAGTGGCTAATTGATGATAGAATTAATTGAAAGTCTTTATAATCTGACATCCCCTACGTTGTGAGGCTCGTAATGTGTGCACGACTCAAATCGGATTTCGGTTTTTAGGTGGGGCTTAATGGTTCCTTTGTTCCCATCATATTCGTAATATATCAGTTGCTTTTCACACTTTTCAGTCCAATTTGTTAATAGATTCATGGCAAGACCTACTGCGGTTGAAGCCAATACACCATTTGGCCAAACTACCTGAGGACGCACACCTGCTGCCCCATATGCTTTGGCTTCTTCGGCTAAAACTGACTCATTAAGAAAGCCGTAGCACCTCATACAAGGGAGACCTGGTATGCTGGCAATAACCTGCCCGGACATTCTAGGTGGCTCATTTTCTACCTTTCCAACGTCCATACCAATATCAATATAAGGAATCATGGCTCTCCTGGCTAGGGCCTCAAGTTCTGAACGGTTCTGATAACCGTCTAAACAGCCGAAAATGATATCGCACGTTTTTAAGTGCAATGGCTCTTCCTGCCATTTTTTATAGACCGGAATAATTGAAGCATCCTGATGTAAACCTCTAATCAGCCTAATCGCGATTGCCATTTTAGGAGATTTAAGCTCAACATCAAGCTCCGTCGCACCAATAAGGCGATTTAAGTTTGTATCCTCAACCGTGTCGTAGTCATATAAAGCATAGCGTTTAAACCCTATGTGTGCTAGTTGCTGGACTATCTGGGATCCTCCGCCTCCTAGACCTACTACCCCGATTACACAATTATTCAGGACTTCATCTAAATCAGCCCCTAAAAAGGACTGCCGGTTATTCACCGCGCTCATGCTCTCACCCCCTTGACCAATTATGGTAGCAGGGTAAGCCGATAATGGTACATCGGTATATATCAGAATAAAACTGATTACCTGGAGTCCAAACACGGGCGGTCATCTTGTCTTGACTCAGTAACAGAAATCCATGGGTCATATTGGGATTGGCATTTTTAAATGATCGCAAAAAGTTTTGGTGATCTTCTAGATCAACTCTACTGAATTTTGGATAACCAAAGCCTATATGAGCGTGGACATGTAGGATACCTTCCCCGTTAAGATCAGCTCGCTTCATGGCCAGAGCAATTCCACGGTGGTCTATACGGGCACCTACATTTTTATCTTGAATATAAAACTCGTCAGGGATGGTCTCATAACCAGTCGCGGCCAAAACGTTACTTCCTGATGGCCGTATAAAGATATAACCCACCCGCTCATAGGCAAAAGGGTGTGAGCGACGCAGGTCGCTCCGCACCTCCTGATACATAGCTTGAGTAATTCTGAACTGCATCATCCCACCATCCCCCTTAAGTGATTAATAACCATATCAAACGGGCGCATGACAGGAACATTATTATAAGAAAAAGCGTACCATTGATATCCAAGCGCGAAAACTTGTCCATTCCAGTTAACCGCCTTAGGTGATTGTATGCGTTCCTTAAAAAATAATCTTGATGAGTAACCACTGTGTTGCTGTGGGCAAAGAAGTGCATCAGATTTTTCCGGTGTACACCCCGGGGGCATTTTCAGCCCTGGGATGTATAAAAAAACATCGCCTGCTTCTTCGAACTGACGCACTTCAGTATCCAATTGTGCTGCTAATTCCTTGATTTGTTCATCAGAGTACCGCATCTATCTCCCTCCCTAGGACGAGCTGCCAGTGGGCGCAGAAGACTTAAAGCGTTCTTCACCTTTGATGGTTATTGAATCATTATCATTTAAAGCTACTTCATAATTTGGCATCAAATACAAAATGTCTGTTGAAGGAATCTCACCAGCATTTTTGATTTGCGCGATCCGTTGACTGCCTCTGTGAATTGGAACCGCAGTATCATTGATATAAATTGTGACTATGTCATTTCCATGCTCATTACCGTGGCCTACTGTCACTTTTTCATCATCATGACCAGGGCAGCCGTTAGTTTTCTCAACCATTTCATATACCAACACTTTCGAAAAATTTGGGCTTTTGGTCAGGAAATTAACTAAAACTTCCGTAACTTAGCACAAATCAGCAGGAATTACATAAAATGTGGCGAACAAAATATATATTATTTAGTCCACCAAAGGGAATGTCATCTTATGTTAATTCCCTCCGGACTTGGCGAGATAGCAGGGTGTCCCAACCTAATCTATCCGCTTGTTTTCTTACAACTTAGGAATCACCGTAAAAGGAGCATCTGCCAGGATGTTCTTTTTACTGTTTGGTAACACCTTTAAATGGCTTACCGTCTGACTTAACGTCCATAAATCGACCATTACCATTATCGCGCTTAACCCATGTGCCAGACTGCGGATTGTAACACTGCGATCGGTTGCTAACCGCCCCATGCCTGTGGTTATTCCCTGTATTCTTCGCCATCACTCCACCCCCTCCCTCAGGTTAAATTTGGAATCAACTGCTCGCCATCATTATATGCCCCATATATACTTTTGGCAAGTTTAAATTTCATGTATACAAAATTTGTTTTTTTGTATATAATAAAGATAAAAGGGTGGTGGATATGGATACTAAAATTATTGGCGCTAATCTTCGCCGTATTCGGGAAGTCAAGGGGAAGAGCCAAGCCGAATTGGCAGAACTCGCTGGAATTTCCAGGGTAGCTTATAGAAATATTGAAAATGGTCAATCTACACCAAAGGTCTCAACTTTGCAAAGTATCGCCCAAGGTGCCGGAGTTAAACTACAAGACCTGTTTGTTCCAGTACGCACCTTAAAAAAAGTCAGATTCCGAGCCTCTAAAAAGATGAAGAGTAGGGACAGCGTATTGAACGAAGTTGCACGGTGGCTGGATGATTTTCACTTCCTAGAAGACTTACTGAGCGACCGTGAAGGCTTTCTATTTAAGGAGTTAGCAAATGAGTTGTCTTATCAGACTGAGGGACCCGAAAGGGCTAAGTATGCTGCTATGAATGCTGAAGAAAAAGAAAGAATTGCTGCTGA
>CAZKEO010000217.1:0-4533 GCA_964551785.1 uncultured Eubacteriales bacterium
GACAATGTTCAGGAGTTGTACTTAGAAAGCCTCAAAACCATTGGCATCGACCCGCTGGTCCACGATATCCGCTTTGTCGAGGACAACTGGGAATCGCCCACCTTGGGAGCCTGGGGCTTGGGCTGGGAGGTATGGCTAGATGGGATGGAAGTCACCCAGTTTACCTATTTCCAACAGTGTGGCGGTATTGACTGTAAGCCAGTTTGTGCGGAAATCACCTATGGGATTGAACGCTTAGCCATGTTCATCCAAAAGAAAAATAGTGTCTTCGATATTGAGTGGGTAGCAGGTATTACCTATGGCGATGTGCATCACCAAGGTGAAGTCGAGCACTCTCACTATAACTTTGAAATTGCTGATATTGATACCCTATTTACGCTCTTCGACCTCTATGAAAAGGAAGCTTTACGCGTCTTGGATAAAGGTATCGTACTACCTGCTTATGATTATGTCTTAAAATGCTCCCATACCTTTAATTTGTTAGATGCCAGAGGAGCAATCAGTGTCACTGAGCGGACAGGCTATATTGCCCGTGTGCGGAATATGGCCCGGACTTGTGCTCAAGTCTACGTCGAACAACGCGAAAAAATAAACTTCCCTTTATTAAAGGAGGCGAAGTAGGATGGACTTTTTATTAGAAATTGGAACCGAAGAAATCCCGGCCAAATTTATGCCTGGGGCACTCAGTCAATTAAAAGAATTAGCTGAAAAAGCTTGTGCCAATTACCGCTTAGCCTATAGTGCAATTGACACCTGGGGTACTCCTAGGCGTTTAGCACTCTACCTTACTAACCTTGCTCCTGAACAGCAGGATATCAGTTTGGAGGTTAAAGGTCCGGCCAAAAAAGCTGCTTATGATGCTGAGGGGAAACCTACTAAAGCAGTAGAAGGCTTTGCCCGTAGTCAGGGCGTGCAAGTAGAGGAGCTGGTAGTGCGCGAGTTTGCTAATGGCGAGTACCTCTATGCCCTTAAAAAGGAACTCGGCCGTCCAACCAAAGAAGTGCTGCCGGAAATCATTCCTCAGTTAATTAGCGGTTTAAATTTCCCGAAGCCAATGCGGTGGGCATATTCAGAGTTGCGTTTTGCCAGGCCAATTCGTTGGTTAGTAGCACTCTACGGCTCGGAAATTATCCCCTTCACACTAGAAAATATTACTACAGGCCGTATCACTAAGGGCCACCGTTTCCTGAGCCAAGGCAATTTAGAATTGGCAGAAGCAGGAGAATATCGCTCTAAACTGGCCCAAGAAGGGTTTGTGCTAGTTGACCAGGAAGAACGCCGCCAACTGATCTGGCAGCAAATCCAAGAATTAGCTACCACCGAAGGTGGCAAAGTAGAGCTGGACGAAGATCTACTCGCTGAGGTTGTTCAAATTCTGGAATATCCTACAGCCTTATGTGGCAAATTCGAACCGGAATTTTTAGAAATTCCCAAGGAAGCACTGATAACCCCAATGCGTGAACACCAACGCTATTTCCCTGTGTTGGATGCAGAGGGTAATCTGATGAATAAATTTATCACTGTCCGCAATGGTGGTACTCATGGTTTAGACATCGTCCGGGAGGGTAATGAAAAAGTACTGCGGGCTCGCTTGGCAGATGCTAGGTTCTTCTATCAAGAAGACTTAAAATTACCTTTAGCTCAATATGTCGACCGTCTACAGAAGATTGTCTTCCAGGAGAGCTTAGGTACCATCTATGAAAAAGTTGAGCGACTGGGCAAACTAGTTGATTACTTAGCAGAGCAGACAGCTCAGGACAAGCAGGATAAAACCACTGCCTTAAGAGCGGCTTACCTTACCAAAGCTGATTTAGTTACCAATATGGTGTATGAATTTCCTGAATTGCAGGGCATTATGGGTAGTAAATATGCCGTAAAAACTGGTGAGACAGCAGAAGTCGCCACAGCTATCGTGGAACATTATCTTCCTCGCTTTGCCGGGGATAGCTTGCCAGCATCAATGGCGGGCACCTTAGTTAGTATTGCAGATAAACTAGATACCATTGTTGGTATATTTGCGATTGGGATTCAGCCTACCGGTTCCCAGGACCCTTATGCCTTGCGGAGGCAAGCCTTAGGTGTTTCGCATATGATTCTTCAAAATGACTTACGTCTAGCACTGCCTGATTTAATCGCCCAAGCTTATGCTGGCTATGCTGGCAAAAACCTCCAGCTTTCACTGGCAGAAGTGCAGCAGGAGGTAGGGGAATTCTTTAAATTACGCCTACGTAACATCATGATGGACCGGGGACTTAGTTATGATGTGGTAGATGCAGTTTTGGCAGCTGGCTATGCTTACCCAGCCGATGCTTGGCAACGTGCCGAAGCCTTAGCTCAGGCTAAGCAGGAAGTAACCTTTGCAACCTTACTAACAGCTTATACTAGGGCCAATAACCTTGCTAAAAAGGCCGCAGGCGACCAGATTAAGCCTGAGTTATTTACTGAAAGTGTTGAAACCGCACTGTTTGAGGCTTTCCTGCAGATTCAGCAACAAGCAGGGCAGGAACAGGCCCAAGGTAATTACCTGAACTGGTTCCGGGAAGCCACTACCCTGCAAGAACCGATTGATAATTTCTTTAATGGCGTGATGGTCATGGCTCCTGAGGAGGCTATCCGCACCAATCGGTTAGCACTACTCCAGCAAATTAGCGATTTTTATAACCGGATTGCTGACTTAAGCAAACTTGCTGGGGCTTAACCTGTAAAAAATCACCTTTTCAACACATAAATATATATTATGCTTTTTTCTATAAAAAAGGAGGAGTTTTTAAACTCATATAGTATATATTATATTGTGATATTTGGCATATAGTATAACACAAATATCATGAAGGGGTGATGGTTATCCAACTAACCAGGCGTCAAGGAGAAATTCTTGAAATCGTCAAGCGCGAGGAGCCGATAACCGGGGAACATATTGCCGAAAAATTAAACCTAACCAGAGCCACCCTCAGACCAAGAGTGGGGTACTTTTACTCTGGCAAGTCCACACACAGTTTATTGGCAGAAAAGCTAGGTAATTTTATCGTCAATGACCTAAAATCCCTTCCAGTAGTAATCACAGAACAAAAGACTGCGTATGATGCTGTAGTGAGCATGTTTACCGAGGATGTCGGGACTTTGTCTGTTGTTTCTGAACAAGGCTATTTGGAAGGAATTCTCTCCCGCAAGGATTTATTGAAACTGGCATTAGGCGGTTCAGACCTACATCAAATACCTGTAGGAATCGTGATGACCAGGATGCCCAATGTAATTACCACTACTCCCGAGGAACCCGTGGTGCAAGCAGCACGCAAAATACTCCGGCATGAAGTGGATGGACTGCCTGTAGTGAGGCCGGTTCTCGACCAGGGGAGCGGCGAAACTTTCTTGGAAGTTATTGGACGCTTTACCAAAACAAACATCACCCGGCTTATTGTCGAACTAGTGGATGATACCTACTAGGACACACTAATCTGGTAAAGGAGGGAACTCATATCTCACAGCAGGACTTCAAACCAGTGGTTTACGTAATCTCTGACTCAATCGGGGAAACAGCAGAATTCGTGGTGAAAGCGGCAGTCAGCCAGTATAATTCGGGAGCAGACTCCCAAATCGGGATTCGCCGCGCACCTTATGTTAACGATAAGGATTACCTTATTGAGATCCTTGAAGAGGCTCACCAACTCCAGGCGGTTGTAGCATATACCCTTGTGTTACCTGAACTGAGAGAAGTGATGAGAGAAGAAGCGAAGCGCCTAGAACTAGTCACTGTAGATATCATGGGTCCCATGATTGATGCCCTGTCTAGCATTGTCGAGAACTCTCCAAAGCTCAAACCAGGACTGACCCATAAAATTGATGCTGAATACTTCCGGAAAGTAGAAGCAATCGAGTTTGCTGTCAAGTATGATGACGGCAAAGATCCCAGGGGCATTAATTTTGCCGATATCGTAATTGTGGGAGTATCCAGAACCTCTAAGACACCTTTGTGTATGTACCTGGCCCACAAACGCTTAAAAGCAGCTAATGTACCCTTAGTGCCTGAAGTAGCAGCTCCGGAAGAACTGTTCAAATTACCACCACGCAAGGTTATAGGACTCACTATCAGGCCCCAGCAATTAAACATCATCAGACAGGAGCGGCTCAAAACCCTCGGATTAACTTCCAGTGCTGACTATGCCAGCATGGAACGCATCCTGAAGGAACTAGAATATGCCGATGGAATTATGAAAAAAATCGGCTGTCCAGTCATTGATGTAACTACCACAGCTGTTGAGGAGACTGCTAGTAGAGTACTAGAAATATATTACAAGGGGGATAGGACAAAAAATGTCTAAGAAGTATGTATACCTCTTTCATGAGGGAAAAGCAGAGATGAGAGCCTTATTAGGGGGAAAAGGCGCCGGTCTGGCTGAAATGACTAATATTGGCCTCCCAGTACATCCCGGCCTAACCATTACCACGGAGGCTTGCAATGAATATTACGAAAACAGCGAAAAGTTTCCTGCTGGGATGGCTGAACAGTTAGATGAGTTGCTAAAAGTTGTTGAA
>CAZKEO010000218.1:0-4527 GCA_964551785.1 uncultured Eubacteriales bacterium
GTCCATGACCACCGCCAGGGCGTGCATCGTCCTGATGCACGGGATGAGTTTATTATCCAGCTGCGCTAAGACCCGCTAACTCCCAACGTAAGATGCTCCTAAACCGGCACAGGTACCCAACCTGTGCCATGTTAGAGTAAGCTTATAATGCCCTTAAATTGCAAAATTGGACTGGGCTACATTTTACAGTTGAGTTTCGCGAACTCTCTCCTAGCGTTCCGGTCACTTTGACGGAGCTGCCACCATAAACCCTTCATTAAGCTGAGCCTTGAGTATTATATTTGCTTTTAATTTGAACCTCTCCGTGTTGTGAATTATACTAAACATAAGATTATAAGGGAGTTGATAAGATGTCTGTAGGCTTTAGCTATATGGGATTAATGACTATTGGTATGATTATACTTATCGTCGTGGTTGCAGTCATCCTTGGACGAGACTAATTGTGGGACACCCAATCGCTCATAATTATTAGTCACCAAAAAGCCTATAAGTTACGACGGGTGGCGTGATTACGTTGATTCAGCTAGCCTATTTGCTAGCCAAAATCCCGACCACTACTTCTCTAATTTCGTTTTTCTCACAAACCTGGTCATGCTGGACTGGCTTTTTGTCGAGGTCCTTCAGTCCGGGGTGGATTTCCATCCCTGTTACTTGGTGCATTTCCTCGAGAATTGCGAACTCATCTTTATTGATTAAAGCGGCTTTGCCTTGAATGGCTTCCAAGACGGCTACGTTAAATTTATAGGGGTTGGCAGTGGCTTCTACGATGCTGCAAGTCTGATCTTGGGTTTCCCGCAGGTAGTCTTGGTAAACTTTCACTCCTACAGCAGTATGAGTATCTAAAGTATAGCCTTCACGGTCAAAGACCTCTTTGATGGTTGCTAAGGTTGCTGTTTCGCTGGCGAAACCAGCATAGAGCAACTGATCCATGGTTTGCTTAGTCTCTGGTTCTACTTCGAAACTACCCTTTTCACGCAAATCGGTAAACCACTGGTTAATCTTGGCGGCATCATGGCCAGTGACCTCAAATAAGAACCGCTCCAAATTACTGGAGATTAAGATATCCATCGAAGGACTGTTAGTAGTCATAAACTCGCGGTTACGGTTATAAATGCCAGTATGAAAGAAGTCTGTCAAAACCTTGTTTTCATTAGAGGCACAAATTAGCTTATTAATGGGCAACCCCATGCTTTTGGCATAATAACCAGCTAAGATATTGCCAAAGTTGCCTGTTGGCACGGTAAAATTAACTTGCTCACCTGGTTGTAAGCTACCGTCCTGCAGTAAATCTGCATAGGCCGAAAAATAGTAAACTATCTGGGGTAATAACCGGCCCCAGTTGATAGAATTGGCTGAGGACAGCTCATACCCGCTAGCATTTAGTTTTTGATTGTAACTAACATCCCCAAAAATGTCCTTAACAGCATTTTGACAATCATCAAAATTACCGCGCACTGCCACTACATAGGTGTTGTTACCCTCAGTTGTGGACATTTGTAGCTCCTGGACCTTACTTACCCCACCCTCGGGATAAAATACAATGATTTTGATACCTGGCACATTTTTAAAGCCCTCTAGCGCTGCCTTGCCGGTATCTCCGGAAGTAGCTACTAAAATGACGATCTCTTTGTTCGCCTGAGCCTTTTGCAGAGCTAGCGAGAGCAAATGTGGCAAAATTTGCAGGGCCATGTCCTTAAAAGCCGCTGTCGGACCATGCCAAAGTTCTAAAATATAGGTGCCATCCTGTAATTTATGCAAAGGTGCTGGTGCACCATCAAAATTGGTAGCATTATAGGCATTGGCTATACAGGTGGCAATTTCTGTTGCCGAATAATCGGTAAGAAATAACTCCATAATTTGTTGGGCAATTTCCTGGTAGCTCTGACCAGCCATCGCATTAATTTTAGCTGGACTCAGCACCGGAGTTTCTTCTGGGACAAACAATCCTCCCGGTGGAACCATACCCATCTTAATAGCTTCTGCAGCCTCCACTTTTTGATAATTACCTCTTGTACTGATATACATGTTTTTGCTCCTTCCCAGGCTTTCTTCAGAACCTTGTTATTTATCCCATTCCTTCCAGTCGGAAATATCTATCTCATATTCAATAGTCTCTGATCCAGGAACAGCCTGCATCCACTCATAGGATGGCTGAAAATGCTTTTGATAGGCTGTACGCAACACTTCCAGGAAATATTCCCGGTCTGCTTTCAAACAAGAGTCTGCAACTCGCAGTTCTCTTTCCAAAGCCTTGTTGAGCTGGACTTCTTGTTCCTCTAATTGGTCAAAAAAGCTCTTCCAACGTGCCGTACCCGGTTGTTCCCATAATTGCATCCCACTACAGACATAGCGGCGACAGACAAATTCCCGCTGTTCGATAGGTAGAGTGCAGCCACATTCACTGGAATGAAACTGGCAGTACCAAATCCCATTAGCAGCCTGATAGTTATCAACAATAACACAGCTATCCAATACCGTCAAACGTTTTAAGCGAAAAATTTGATTGATTAACTCTGGTGCCTGTTTTTGCAGATAACCTAAGTCAGCTGGCATAAAGAGCGGGTTATAACAACAACATCCCCTTTTTTCGGAACGAGGACAGGTGGCACAGAAACTACATTCAATCCAGCTTCGCCAACCCAGATTATGAAAAACCACCTTTACCATCTGCTTCACTCTATCAACTCCCACAACTGCAATACAAATATTATAGCAAAAATTGCTTACTTATCAAAAAGTCCACCCTTTTTATATCGTTTAACTCCTGTTCGTTTCTCGCCAGTACTCTGGTAGTTAGCTCGTTTAGCACCCTCTTTGTTGTCCTTTTGTTTCTTAGCTTCCAAAACTGCCTGGAGTGCCTCTTTATACTTATCCGTCATGTTGCTCCACCTTCCTGGTTTTAGACTTGGCTTTTAGCATTACAGGAACAACCTTATCCTCGCTAATTCCATATAGTTGTATTTTAATCTTTAAAAGTTTTTGATACTTTTCAATTATAAACTTCTGGGCCTCGGTAACTAAGGTCACAGCTGTTCCTGCACGACCTGCCCGCCCTGTGCGCCCAACTCTGTGAATATAATGTTCTTCGTTGAGGGGTAAATCAAAGTTAAAGACGTAATCAACACCGGAAAAATCCATTCCCCGCGCCAGTAAATCAGTGGTCACTAAGAACTGGATCTTGGGACCCCGGAATTGTTCCATTAAGCGTTTACGCTCTTGGGAAGATAAATCACTATGTAAACCGACCGAAGCCATACCAAGGCTGTTAAGCCGCTTTGTAATACCGCCAACTCCCTCATTATGATTAATAAAGATAATCGCCTTATTAGGTTGATAAATTGACACCAGTTTGCGCAAAGTTTCGGTTTTCTGCTTCTCAGCAGCCATAAAGTAGACATGTTTTAGTGTTTCGGCCGTCCTACTCTGCTGGGCGATATTGACCAACTGCGGCTGATTCATCTGGGCTTGAGCATTTGCCAGCATGGTCGGATTCAGTGTCGCCGAAAAAAGCATCACCTGGCGATCTTTCAAGGTGTTCTTGACAATCGAGATGATGTCACCCATAAAGCCCATACTAAACATTTTGTCCCCTTCGTCGATAACTATCATCTTGAGGGTTTGAGCATTCAGCTTACGTTTTTTAAGTAGTTCCAAAACTCTGCCTGGTGTGCCCACGATTACTTGCGGCTTTTTCTTTAAACTATCTGCTTGGCGCTCCAAGTTGCCCCCACCTAATAGTGCAGTGGTGACTAAATCAGGCACTTGCAGTGTTTCAAGCACCCGGCTAATTTGCATGGCTAACTCCCTCGAAGGTGCGAGAATTAACGCCTGTAATTCCTTGCTAGGTAACTGTAATCTGCTCAAAATAGGCAACACATAAGCCAGCGTTTTGCCTGTCCCGGTCGGAGCCTGGGCAATCACGTCCTTCCCTGCCAATAGCAAGGGAATAGCCTCACTTTGTACCGCAGTAGGTTCTACTATTTGTAGCTTATTAACTTTTTCCACTAACTCTGTGGGTAGACCAAGTTGTTCGAAACCATTTAGCTTACTCAAGGATGATTCTCCTTTACATCTGCTTTTCTAAGAGCTTTCAAATATTAAAATCCCCGTTGGGGGGATTTTATATTTATCTTTTGATATTTACTTGCTTAATTATACCAGAGAATCATTTTCTAGCAAAGTCTCAATACGAAAGGGACCGTAACGAAACACCTAGGTTTCGCTACGGTCCCGCTTATTTATGTTTTAGATGCTTATACATTAAATAGTAAATCTGTATAGGTTGGGAATGGCCAGTAGCCACCATCTACCAAAGTTTCGAGCTTATCGGCTTCGGTACGGAGCTTGCCCATAGCTTCAAACACAACTTGCTTATAGTAGAGTGCCAATTCATAGGTATCTCCATGGAGGTCAGCTGCTTTGTCATTAAGCTTTTCAAGTTCTACTGTATTATTCTTTATGGCTGCAAGTACTGCGGAAACTTCTGTCAGGAGATTTCCTTGGACACTGATATCAGCTGCAACTCCA
>CAZKEO010000219.1:0-4468 GCA_964551785.1 uncultured Eubacteriales bacterium
AGACAACTATAGTTGATACAGCAGTTAACATTAGGGTTCACCATCCTTAGTTTTTGTGGGATACCAAGTCCTTGACTGCTCCTCTGGCCCATTGATCGACAGCAAGTATTTCAGCTAATTCAGGTTTACTAGAGGGGACATGTAGATCCATAGTATTGGCTATCAACCGTGGTATATCAGTAAAACTAATTCGTTCTTGCAAAAACAAACCTACTGCTTCTTCATTCGCAGCATTCAAAACCGCTGGCATAGTTCCCCCAGCTCTACCTGCTTCAATGGCATATTTTAAACATTCAAAGGTTTCCAAATCTGGACTTTCAAATGTTAACTGGCTTATTTCTCCCCAAGTTAACTTGGGCCACGGTGCCTCCCAACGTTGGGGATAGGAGAGCGCATATTGAATAGGTACCTTCATGTCAGGTACACCCAGCTGTGCTATTATTGAGCCATCCTGATATTCTACCATCGAATGAATAATACTTTGAGGATGCACAACTACTTCAATACTAGGGAAGTCAATATCAAACAGCCAGCGCGCTTCAATCACCTCAAGGCCTTTATTCATTAAGGTAGCCGAATCAATTGTAATCTTCTGCCCCATTGTCCAATTGGGATGTTTGAGAGCCATTGCTAAGGTAACTTGTGCAAGTTGCTGTTCGTTCCACCCTCGGAAAGGTCCCCCTGAAGCTGTCAGTATCAGTTTATGGACATCTGCTCTTTGATTCCCCTGCAAACTTTGGAAAATGGCTGAATGCTCACTATCCACAGGAAGAATGATTGCCCCGGTTTGTCGGGCAGTTTGCATTACTAATTCTCCTGCTGCTACAAGCGTTTCTTTATTGGCCAAAGCTATTGCTTTGCCTTGTTTAATCGCCTCTAAAGTCGGGAGCAAACCAACAGAACCAGTTATCGAGGTTACCACCATCTCAGCTTCTGGCATAGTGGCAACGGTAATCAGCCCTTGTTCCCCGGTTACTATTTCAATCTTCAACCCTACTAAGGCTTGACGCAACTCAGGAACAAGTAGCTCATCTTTAATACAAACTAATAAGGGCTGAAATTCCCGAGCTTGCTCTGCCAGCAGTGTGACATTGGAACCTGCAGCTAGTGCGATAATTTTGATTTGTTCAGGAAATTGTCGGGCAATCTGTAGTGTTTGTTGTCCTATAGAACCAGTACTACCTATGATGCTAATGCTTTTAGGTCCAATCACATTATTCTCTCCTAATTCAATTTCGGTGATTAATATTTTATCTTAATCACACCTGCTTTGACAATTGCCTTAATTGCTATGACTATAATCGGTCCTAAAAAGAGTCCTGAAAAGCCAATGATATTTAAGCCTACATACATCGAGATTATGGTTGCTAAGGGATGTAAGCCTAAACTATCTGCCACTACTTTTGTTTCCAGTACTTGTCTAAGTATAACCACCAAAGCATACAATAAGACAAGTTTCAACGCCAGCAGACTATTTCCAGCGATATATGCTCCGATAATCCAGGGAACATAGATAGAGCCAGGGCCTAGTACTGGGATAATATCCATAAAGCCAACCAGTAAACCTAGAGTTAGGGCATAATCTGCTCCAATCATGGTGAGTCCAATAATACTGACTAGCATGGTAATCGACAAAAGAATTATTTGAGCCCTTAAATATTTAGCAAAAGCGGCTGAAACCTCAACAACGATATTAATAAACTTCCTGCCGTAGGGTGGAGGAATAATCCTCATCCAGAAATCAATAACTTCCTGACGGTCCTTACTAATAAAATATGTAGCCAATAAGGTAATTAAAACAACTGTGAAAAAGGTTATTACCCCACTGGGAATGTATTGCGCAGAACCTAAAAGAGACTGCAAGAGTTGACTAGTTCCTGTTTCCAACGAGGCAACAATTGCTTTAAGATTATCAGATATTTGCTTTTGAAGTTCTGGATCAAGACCTTGAACTAATATATTAGTTTGGTGCCAATATATATAGCCTTGGTTCACTAAATAATCCAGTGTACCTACAATGTCATCTTTATAAGCAGGGAGTAATCGAGAGAGACGGATAAGTTCATAAATCAATCTCCCAATGATCAGAAAAAAAACCGCAGCCCCGCCACCAAAAAAAGTTAACATGGCTAAACCAGTTGCAGCACCTCGAGAGATATGCAACACGCGGGCAAAAAATTTGACTATCGGCTCTAACAAAATGCTGACAAATACCGCAATCCCGAAGGGCAGCATGATATTCGCACCTGTTGTCAAGTATGGCCAAAAGAATGGTACCATGTATTTGCCGATTAGGTAAAACCCAGTTATAAAACAGAAAAAGATTAGCCATTTCCGATAGTGCCAAAGCAAATTTGATCACCTCAATTTATCAACAGGTTAGTACTTAGCTAAAATAATCATTTTGACGAAGTAGTAGGCCATCGGTGCTGTCATTAATACACTGTCAAAACGGTCTAAAATGCCACCATGACCAGGAATCAGATTGCTTGAATCCTTAATCCCGGCGAAGCGTTTGAGTGCTGATTCTGCCAAGTCTCCAAGCTGACCAACCATACTTATTAATCCACCTAAAATAGCGTAGGCGACTGTTGAGCCCGCTGGAGCAAAACTAGTTAATGCAAGTGCTGTAAAAATAGCCCCAATAACGCCCCCACAGGCCCCTTCAATTGTTTTTTTGGGACTGACAGCTGGGGCTAATTTTGTTTTTCCAAGCGTCAATCCAGTAAAATAGGCTGCTGTATCAGAAGCCCAGTTACACATCAGTAAAAAAAGCAAGAAGAAAAAACCACTTGCTGGGTAAATTGCTCGTAATAAATATAATTGGGCAAAAAACCAACCAGTGTAGATTGCAGCCAAGAAATTAGCTCCGACATCTGCAACTGACAGCTTGGGGAACTTAATGACTAAGGCACTCAAATATAAAGCTAATACTAAACTCAAAATCAGACCAAAATCGCTTGTTTGCCAAACAGCTCCGCACAGAAACATCGCACCACTAATTAATCCCAAGACAGGTGTCGAATTAAAGTTTAATTTTTCTAGAATTCGATTTAATTCCCACTGTGCTGAAATGATTAAGAGGGCAATCACAACTATTAACGGCCAGCCACCATACTTAATTACTGCTAATGCAAATGGTATTAGCACTAATGCACTTAACATACGTTGCCATAACACAATATCACCAACTTAATTTTTTCTCCCGCTGTCTATCTCTTGGGCACATTCTTAATTATCTCTATAGACCGCCAAATCTGCGGTTTCTCTTTTGGAAATCTACTAAAGCTTGCAATAAGTGAGTTCTCCGAAAATCAGGCCACAGTACTGGCGAAAGCCAAAATTCGGTATAAGCCAGTTGCCATAAGAGATAATTACTGATGCGTAATTCTCCTGCTGGCCGTAATAAAATATCTGGGTCAGGCATTCCCGCTGTATATAAATGACTTGCAACTAGCTGCTCATCAATTGTGTTCCAATCTAGTTCGCCAGCAACTACTTTTTTCGAGATGGCTCTGACGGCATCAGTGATTTCCGTCCTACCACCGTAGTTGAGACACAAATTCAGCACTAAGCCCGCATTTTCTCTAGTCTTAATCATAGCATCTTTCAGTGCTTGTTGAGGTGCATTCGGTAATTGCTCAATATTCCCCAAGGCTTGAATGCGCACATTCTCTTGATGTAATTCATCCAATTCCTTTTGGAGATATTCTATTAAGAGCTCCATTAGAATATTAACTTCTTCTGCAGGACGTTTCCAGTTTTCGGTTGAAAAAGCGTAGACTGTTAGGTATTTAATACCAAGCTGTGAACAGGTATTAACCATTTCACGTAAAGATTCCACTCCAGCTCGGTGTCCAACTCCTCTTGGCAGGCCTCTTTTGCTGGCCCACCTGCCGTTACCATCCATAATCACAGCAACATGCACCGGGAGCTTTGTTTCCTCAAGTTTTATTAGTAGTTCATTTTCTTCAGTACTCCAGTTTTTATTTCTAGCAACATTCATAAACTTGTTCACCAGAGTCCGCAACATAAAATTTTCCTCCTCAAGCTATCTATGCAATCATATCAATAATATGTTATATCTGTATTATAACAAAGATAAACCCCCTCTGGCAACGAGGGGGTTTTCCATAACTTGATTAAGCTTCACTAATAGCACCAGTAGGGCAGGTATCAACACATGCACCGCAATCAAGACAATCATCAGCAGTAATGCTGTAAATATCGCCTTCCTTGATAGCATTGTTAGGGCAAGACTCTAAGCAACTGCCACAAGCTAAACATTCGTCACTAATTTTGTATGGCATTTATTACACCTCCTTTCTCGGGATAGCTCTAATGCCTAACCAAGCTTAGTAAAACATTCAGGCATTTCTATAAACTTTGTCTCTAATTTGCAAAGTATTAGACCTCCATAATTTCTTTTTCTTTATTATGGGCAACTAGGTCTATCTCTTTGATAAAC
>CAZKEO010000220.1:0-4455 GCA_964551785.1 uncultured Eubacteriales bacterium
CGCTTAGTTCGAAACTTTCGATGGAGTTTTTCTTAAATTCTTCGAGGACCTTGTCATACAAACCCATCCGCTTGACACTACCACCGCCCGTCACCAATAGCACCTTACTACCATATTTCAGGATTTCTTTGCCAAGCTTGCCCAGTGAACCTTTGCCAAAGATAATTTTAGTGGGGTTTTGATATTCAAAATTCAGCATCACACCATCTCCTTTTTATGTAACTAGGTATATTATAACCAACGTCCTCAGCTAACTAACTTTAATACTATTATAGATTAAAAAGGGAGGTGCCTCAAGAAATGAGAGCACCCCCAGCGATATTTTAAGCTGTGCAAATAGTATTATTTTCCTGCTGCATGTTTAGCAGCCTTTGCCCTGCCATGTTTATCAAGAATTTTCTTGCGTAAACGAATGCTTTTAGGCGTAACTTCGACCAGCTCATCATCCTCGATGAATTCAATGGCCTGTTCTAAAGTCATGATGCGAGGTTCCTTCAACCGTACCGAGACTTCAGAAGTACTTGATCGCATGTTTGTCAGCTGTTTCTTTTTACAGACGTTAATATCCAAATCCTTATCTCGGTTATGCAAGCCAACTATCATGCCTTCATAGACAGTCAGCCCAGGATAAACAAAGAGTGTTCCACGGTCTTCTACCTGCTCAATTCCGTAGGAGTTAGCTTCGCCAGCTTCCCACGCTACCAGTACTCCTTGGTAGCGGCTCTGGATTTCACCTCGATAAGGACCATAACCAGCAAAGGTATGGTTCAAAATCCCATTACCTCTGGTCTCAGTTAAAAACTCGGTCCGGAAACCAATTAAGCCCCGAGCCGGGATTTTAAACTCCAAGCGGAGCTGTCCAATTCCTATACTAGTCATGTTCAACATTTCAGCTTTCCGTTGGCCGAGATTCTCCATAACTGCTCCCATGGCTTCCTCAGGAATGTCTACAACAAGGTGTTCCATCGGTTCATTCATAACTCCATCGACCTGCTTCAAGATAACCTCAGGCCGGGAAACTAACAGCTCATAGCCTTCACGACGCATATTCTCAATCAAAATGGAGAGGTGTAATTCACCTCTGCCGGAAACCTGAAAAGCATCCGGACCATCAGTATCCTCTACTCGCAAGCTCACATTGGTATCTAATTCTTTATATAACCTAGCTCTCAGCTTCCGGGAAGTGATGTGATCCCCTTCCTGTCCGACCAAAGGTCCATTATTGACCATGAAGGTCATAGTCAGCGTAGGTTCGTCCACAGTTATAACAGGCAACTGCTCCGGGTTAACGAGGCACGCGATCGTTTCGCCGATATTGGCATCTTCAAGCCCTGCCAAAGCCACAATATCGCCCATCGCAGCCTCAGCTATTTCTATCCTGTCTAGTCCTTGGAAAGCAAACAGCTTAGCTACCTTGGCATTGACCGAGGTTCCATCATGACGAATTAAGGAGATGGTTTCCGCGTTTTTAATTTTACCCCTGGTAATACGGCCAATTACCAAACGGCCAAGATAGTTGTCATAGTCCAGACTGTTTATCAACATCTGGAGGGGAGCATCAAACTCACCTTCAGGTGCCGGAATACTTTCGCGAATAACTTCAAAAAGAGGTTGTAAATTCTCAGCTTCATCTGCTTCTTCTCTTTTAGCTACACCCGCTCTAGCCGAAGCATAGATTACCGGGAAATCCAGCTGATCATCACTAGCACCTAAATCGATAAAGAGGGCGTATACTTCGTCGATAACTTCTGCCGGTCTAGCTTCTGGTCGGTCAATTTTATTTACTACAACGATAGGGTGTAAGCGCAGTTCCAGGGCCTTTTTTAAGACAAATCTAGTCTGCGGCATAGGACCTTCATAAGCATCTACAATCAGCAAAACTCCGTCTACCATCTGTAGCACTCGTTCTACTTCACCGCCAAAATCAGCATGGCCTGGAGTATCTAATATATTAATTTTTAGATCTTTGTAGTTAATAGCTGTATTTTTGGCCAGGATGGTAATTCCCCGTTCCCGCTCTAAATCATTAGAATCCATTACCCTTTCGGCCACTACTTCATTTGCTCTGAATATACCACTCTGTCTTAACATCGCATCCACCAAGGTGGTTTTACCATGGTCAACGTGTGCTATAATCGCAATATTTCTGATATCTTCCCTTTGCACTATAATGCGTCCCGTCTTTTGTTCAAACATTAAATAAGTATACCAGATTAGTACCAAAGTCACAAGTAAAAAAGCGCCGGAGACGTTTTTGGTGGTCAAATTTAATTTGCCGTCCAATTTTTGATTTGGGTTTTGTTTGGGCATTTCTTTGCCGGTTGAGTACCTGTTCCGGTCCAGGAGCAGGTACTCAACCTGGGATTAGCTAGCATGCATAAAAGACCTAATAAGAAAATTGGACTGGGCTGCTCTAACTGGCTATCTCTAGAGACTCCCAAAATGCTCCAATCGCACAAGAGGTGGGGGGCTGAATCAACTGTGAAACTCTTCTCACCTTCTACGGAGAAAAGGACACCAGTGGCTGTTAGCACTGGCGTCCTTTTTTAGCGCTTATTAATCTTAATGCCCCTCCTGTTTAATTCCGCTACTATATACGGAAAGGAAACATTCCCACTCCAAAGCGGGGCATCCTCAAAGGCAATTACCGGCAGGGGAATCTTTTGTTCACTTATCACAGCCTGGACATTAGGAAATGCTTTCAGGTCATCTTCTTCCACGTCTATATACCTGACCTCTACCTTGTTAGCATAATAGTACTTAATTTCGCGCCGTAAATCGAACGTAATCTCTTCCAGAGATTGTGGCGGACCTCAGCCACAGCTGGTCCAGGCATCTTGATTGCGCGAACCAAAAATATTGATATTAACTAATGGTTGGCTCATCGTTCTCACTCCTTGCGATTACAGCATAATGAGCTTTGCCAATCTCAAGTACCTCAAAAGAACTAAAACCAGCGGACTCCAATAAACTCGAAGTTTGCTCCATACTCAGCCGTTCTTCTAGCGGAGGACCCATTTCCATCACTTCTTTTTTCCACTCTAGGATGATTACCTGACCAGAACTAGTCAAAATACGCTTTATTTCCTTCAAAAACTGCGTCGGTTCAGGAATTTCGTGCAGTACTGTACACATCAAAGCAGTATCTAGCTGCTGATCTGGTAGTGGTATTTGTAGCTCATGGGATAGTAAAAACTGCACATTTGCAGGTGCACCTTGCTCCTCTAACCAACGACGCCTAGCTTCCTGGAGCATTTCCGGTGAAACATCCAGGCCCAGCACAGTGCCTGCCTGGCCAACTGCTTGGGCCAAGGGAAAAGTAAAATAGCCAATTCCGCAACCAATATCTGCTACCTTGCTACCAGCTTTGATCCCTAATTTGGCTACGGTTTCTTCGGGTGGAAGTAATTTTCTGCGCATCGGACTATCCAGCTTCTTCATATGGGCGGGGTTAAAGACATGTCCCATTCTTTTTTACCTCCTGTAATGAGAGCATCCAGCTCCCAGTTAAAAACCTCAGCCACCAGAGCGAGACCGGCAGTCGTTGCAGGAATCCTTAACACCTTTCAAAATACCTGTTAAGCTACCCATAAAACTCTGGCGTACTTTTCCTCCGCACACGGGGCAAGCAACTTGATCTTTATCCTTAATTGCCACCATTTTGGTGAATTTATGCTGACATTCTTTACAAATAAAATCGTAGTTAGGCATTTGTCTCAGCTCCTTCCGGATTAGTTATGCTTTAATTATACTATCCACTTTTGTCGCTGTCTATATTTTTTGCGAATTTATGGCCAACAACTATTAAATCATTACTTTTATGGGTTCCATAGGGAGTCTGCAGGTAGTCCCCATAAAAATGCTGCTCTTGCCAGCCTGTTTTGTCCAACAGGGTGACCATCTCAGCAGCCAAAATCGGACGCAAGGGATTGGTAAGCACCTGATAGTCCCATTTACCTGCTTGTTTGGTGATAGTAACGATATTAAAATTAATAGTCTCTTCCAAAAAGTCGTTAAAACGCAGAAACAATACTTCCTCACCTTGATGTTCCCAGCTATTGATGGGCATAAAGCGTTCTTTTTCCAGCAACACTTTATCATAATTACGATTTTGAATAACTACTTGTCCTTGATCCTGAAGCACTCCGTGAATATCACCCAAACACTGTTCCAACTCTGCAAGACTCAACAAATGAGGCAATGAATTTCCGATTAGCACTACCGCGTCAAATTTCCCCTCTACTCTGGACGCGAACTCTTGAAAGTCAGCCGTTTGGAAGGTGGGATGTACTCCAGCTTGGCGAGCATTTTCCCGGGCAGTTTCGATCATCGCTGCACTAGCATCCATCCCCACTACCTCTAAGCCCCATTTAGCAAACATGATGGCATGCTGTCCAGTACCACAGCCGAGGTCGAGCACCCTTTGAACACCATGTTCAGTGAAGGGCTTTTGAA